>DATLOP010000209.1:0-6946 GCA_035536255.1 Solirubrobacteraceae bacterium | reverse complement strand
TGGCGCGACGGTGGGTGCGCCGCGGCGGCTAGCGCCCGCGCCCGCGCTCGACGGGTCGCGACCGGCGCCCGGCGAGCCGGTAGCGGCGGCTCGCCTTGATCTCCTCGACGGCCCGCGCGGCCTGGCGGGCCAGCTCCTCGGCCTTGTCGGAGCGGTCGCGCTGGTGGCGCAGCTCGCCCTCGAGCTCGTCCATCGCCTGGCGGTGGGTGTCGACCTGCCGGCGCACGTCGATGAGCGCCGACTCCGCCAGCCAGGCGCGCTGGGCCATCACGGCCATGGTCGCCAGCGGCGCGTCCACCCGCACCGCGGCGCGGTCGCCGCGCAGGCGGTCCAGGAGGTCGATCAGAGCGCCCGCGTGGTCCCTGACCGAGTGGTGGAGGACGGCGAGGTCGCGGTTGAGCATTCCCATCTCCGGCCGGTAGGCCGCCAGCTCCCGGCGCAACCGCGCGCGGTCCGCCGGCTCGTCGGTGGCCTCGCCCCAGAAGGCGTCGGCCTCCATCGCCGGATAGCTCTCGGGCGTCACCCAACCGTCGGCGCCGAAGTAGTCGTAGAGGTAGGCGGCGCGGCCGCAGGCCATGGCCTCGATCATGACGCGGCTCTTGCCCACCACGATGTCGGCCGCGGCCATCTCGACCTCGGGCGCGTCGGTTCGCTGGTCGCCGGCGCCGAAGAACCGGCACTCCAGGCCCAGCTCGTCCGCGACTTCGCTCAGCGCGGTGCGCCGCTCGCCGTCGAGGTAGTTGCCGATGGCGACGAGCCGGCGCGCCTGCGCGCGCGCGCTGCCCGCCGGGCGGAAGCGCTCGAGGTCGATCGGCTGTCGCAGCCGGACGATCTCCGGGACGACGGCCATCCCCTCGACGTACCGGGCGACGCGGTCGCTCATCGCCACGACGGCGGCGACCATTCCCGGCACCTGCGGCGGGGTGTCGATCCCGAACCGGTCGGAGTGGCACACGAAGACCCGCGGGACGTGCGGGTAACGCGCCGCCAGCTTCAGCGCCACGACCTCGTCGTGCACGATCGCGCCGTCCACCTCGAGCGGCAACTCCGTGTCGGCGCCGGTCACCACGATGCCGCGCTCGCGCGCCCGGTCGGCCATCGGTCCCTGGTCGAGGGCGTGGACCGTCACGTCGTGGCCGAGCCGCAGGAGCTGCTCGGCCACCGTGATGAGGTAGGTGTCGGCCCCCGCCGGTGCGATCAGGTGGTGCGTTCCCAGGATGAGCCGCATGCGCGGCCCGAGCCTACTTCTCCCCGGCCTCGAGCTTCAGCGAGGCCGAGTTGATGCAGTAGCGCTGGCCGGTGGGGTCGGGCCCGTCGTCGAAGACGTGGCCGAGGTGCGCGCCGCAGTTGCGGCACACGACCTCGGTGCGCTTCATGAACAGCGACCGGTCCTCGCGCTCCTCCACCTTCTCCGCGTCCGCCGGCCGGTAGAAGCTCGGCCAGCCGGTCCCCGACTCGAACTTGGTCTCGGAGTCGAAGAGGGGCTCGTCGCACACCACGCACCGGTAGGTGCCCTGGTCGTGGCAGTCCCAGTACGCGCCGGTGAACGGCGCCTCGGTGCCTGCCTCCTGGGTGACGTGGTACTGCTCGGGGGTGAGCCGCTCGCGCAGCTCGGGTTCGGTCCTGGCCATGCCTCCAGGGTAGCGGGGGCGCTACGGGCGTCCACGCCCAGGCGGCGAAACTTCAGAGATCCCGCCTGCGTCCGATGAACAGGGGGCATGCTCCTCCGAGCCCTCCCCACCTTCTCCCTGCGCCGGTTCGCCGTCGCCCTGGTCGCCTGCGCGGCCTGCGCCGCCGTCGTCCCGGGCGCGGCGAGCGCCGCCCAGCCGGGGGTCGTGCTGCCCAACCCCAACCTCAACGACGGCACGCTCGAGCGCATCCAGACGTCGGGCGCCAAGCACGTCCGCGTGTTCGCGTCGTGGAAGATGCTCGAGCAGCAGCGCGGGTCGTTGACCCCCTACATCCTGGCCGGCTACGACGAGCTGGCCAACCGGATGAAGGCCATGAACATCGGCGTGTACCTCGTCGTCACCCAGACGCCGGCCTGGGCCTCGCCGTCCGGCGCTCACAACGCGCCTCCCCCCGTCGCCGCCTACGCCGACTTCATGCGCCGCCTGGCCGCGCACTTCCGCGGTCGCGTCATGGGCTACGAGATCTGGAACGAGCCCAACGAGGGCGTCTTCTGGGAGGGCAGCGCGACCCCGCTGGCCTACACCACCCTGCTCCAGGCCTCCTACACCGCCGTCAAGGCGGCCGACCCGGGCGCTCGCGTGGGCGTCGGCGGCCTCATCGGCAACGACTACGTCTACGTGGACAAGCTCTACCGCGAGGGCGCCAAGGGCTCGTTCGACTTCCTCAGCCTGCACACCGACGGCGCGTGCTCGTTCACCGATCCGCGCGTGGCGCTGCGCGACGCCGACGGACGCATCTCGCGCTGGAGCTTCACCGGCTACCGCGAGGTCCGCGCGACGATGCTCGCCCACGGCGACGACAAGCCGATCTGGATGACCGAGCTGGGCTGGCAGATCACGTCCAACAAGTGCCCTCACGCCGCGACCGACCCGGGCGGGGTCAGCGCCGCCGACCAGACCGCCTTCCTGAGCCGCGCGTACTCCTGCCTGGCCGCCGACCCCTACGTCGAGCTGGGCTCGTGGTTCTCGCTGACCGACTTCGGCACCACCGACGCCAACGGGGCGGGCTACGGCCTGTTCACCTTCGCCGGCGCCGCACGCTCCTCGCTCGCCGCCTTCCAGCGGGCCGGGTCGGCCGTGCCCGACCGCGCGTGCGGCCTGACGGTCGACGGCGGCGCCGCGGGCATCGAGGTCTCCTACCCGACGGGCGCCAAGGGCGTCTCGGGCGACCTGCGCTTCAAGGCCAAGGCCACCGACGACCAGGGCGTGCGCACGCTCGCCGTGCTGGTCGACGGCAAGCAGGTCAAGGTCACGGCCAGGCGCGAGCTCACCGGCGTCTGGACCGGCTGGCGCAAGCTCGCGCCGGGCCCGCACACCGTCACCTTCAAGGCCGTGGACGCGGCGCTGAACGTCAGCACGCGCGACGTCACGGTCAACCGCGTGGCCTACGGCGACGGCGAGCCCGTCCCCACCCGCATCGCGGTCGGCCTGTACGGGCGCGGCAACTCGCGGATCGCGGCCGGCACCCTGTTCACCCGGCCCGCCGAGGCCCGGTCGCTCCTGCGCGGGCGCATGACGATCGCCTTCGAGCGCAAGGCCGGCCGGCGCTGGCGCGCCTTCGGCGCCGCGGCCGCCGGCTCGGTCTCCCGCGCCTTCCAGCGCCGGCGCCGGTTCGCGCCCGGCCGCTACCGCGTGGTCATGACGTTCGCCGGCTACAAGAGCTTCAAGCCGACCGTCGCCCGGCGCGCCTTCACCGTCCGCTAGCCCCGCCGTCCCCGGGGTAGGCCCACGGCCGCTGGCCCGACGACCCCCCGCAGCGTGCGGGGCGCCGGGGCTGAGCGACGGATACATTTCGCGCCGTGCCCCTCCCGCCGCCCGCTCCCGACTCGACCGCGCTGGTCACCGGCGCGTCCGCCGGGATCGGCGAGGCGCTGGCCCGCGCGCTGGCCGAGCGCGGTCACGGCGTCACGCTGGTGGCCCGCCGCGGCGAGCGCCTGGAGGCGCTGGCCCGCGATCTGGGCGAGGCCCACGGCATCCGGGCCGAGTGGATCGCCGCCGACCTCTCCGACGGCGCCCAGCGCGACCGGGTGGCGGCGGAGATCGAGTCGCGCGGGCTGACCGTCGAGGTGCTGGTCAACAACGCGGGCTTCGGCATCTACGGGCCGTTCGCGGGCAGCGACCGCGAGCGCGAGCTCGAGCAGGTGCGCCTGCTCGTCGAGGCGGTGGTGGACTTCGACGCGCGCTACGTCCCCGGGATGGTGGAGCGGGGCCGCGGCGCGGTCGTCAACCTGGCCTCGACAGCGGGCTTCCAGGCGCTCCCGGGCAACGGCACGTACGCGGCCAGCAAGTCCTTCGTCCTGCTGCACACCGAGTCGCTGTCCGAGGAGGTGCGCCCGCACGGCGTCACCGTCACGGCGGTCTGCCCCGGACCCGTCCCCACCGAGTTCCAGGAGCACGCCAAGCCGGCCTTCACCGACCGCATGCCCAAGCTCGTGTGGTGCGACGCCACGCGGGTGGCCCACGATGCGCTGCGCGCGGTGGACCGCGGCAAGCGCACGGTCATCCCCGGCGGCCCGGCCGTGCGGATGTTCTTCGCCCCCAACCGGATGGCGCCGTCGAAGATCGCGCTGCCGGTCGCCCGGCGGATCATGTCCAAGGAGCTGGGGCGGTGAGGGCGCTCGCCCTGGCCCTCGCCGTCGCGGGCGCGCTCGCCGTCGCCGGCTGCGGCGACGACGAGGACGGCGCGGCCACGACGCCCACGGTCACCGTCACCCAGACCCAGACCCAGGCCGCCCCCACGGCGACCACGCCGCCGACCACCGTGCCCGGCGCCAACCGCTGCCCGGACATCGCGATCACCCCGAACAGCGGCGATGGGATCTTCGACATCACGACCGAGAACGTCACCTGCCAGGAGGCCGAGGCGCTGCTGCGCAGCTCGGACGGGCTGCGCAGCTGGAGATGCCGCGTGATCGCCGAGAGCCAGGGACGCCGGACGACCAGCTGCTCGCAGGGCAACCGCCACATCGTCTTCGCCACCGAGGCGTGAGCGCCGTCCGCGCCCCCGACGAGAGCTTCGCCAAGCTCGGGGACGTGCGGCTCTGCTACGAGACGTTCGGCGACCCGTCGGCCGAGCCGGTGCTGCTGGTCATGGGGCTGGCCACGCAGATGCTGGGCTGGCACGAGGACTTCTGCGAGGCGCTGAGCGAGCGCGAATTCTTCGTCGTCCGCTACGACAACCGCGACATCGGCCGCTCGACTCACTTCCACGGCCGCCGCCCGCCCGCCATGTCGGAGATCGTCTCGCGGCGGATCAAGGACCCGGCCTACACGCTGAGCGACATGGCGGCCGACGGGATCGGCCTGCTCGACCACCTGGGGCTCGCGTCGGCCCACGTGGTCGGCGCCTCGATGGGCGGGATGATCGCCCAGACGATGGCCGCCGAGCACCCCGACCGGGTCCGCTCGCTGGTCTCGATCATGTCGACGACCGGCAACGCGTTCGTCGGGCGCCCGGCGCTGCGCGCCTACCCCGTCCTGCTCACCCGGGCCGGGGGCGGGCGCGAGGCCTACGTGGCGCGGGCCGAGCGCGTGTTCCGGCTCGTCGGCTCGCCGGGCTTCGAGCCCGACCTCGACCGCCTGCGCGAGCTGGCCGGCCTGAGCTATGACCGCGGCGTCACGGCGGCCGGCGTGGGGCGCCAGCTCGGGGCGATCCTGGCCTCCGGCGACCGCAGCGCGGCGCTGCGGCGGATCGCCGCGCCGACGCTGGTCGTCCACGGCCGGCGCGACCGCCTGGTCGGGACTTCGGGCGGCCGCGCCACCGCCCGCGCGATCCCGGGCGCACGCCTGGAGCTGATCGACGGCATGGGCCACGACCTGCCCCGCCCGGTGTGGCCGCGGCTGATCGACGGAATCGAGGAGACGGCGGCCCGGGCGCGGTCCGCGGTCGGCGTGGGGTGAGGGCCGGCTCCCACTGACGTCCCCGCCGCGGCGCCCGGGTACCTTGGGGGCGTGGGGCTGCGTCTTCGGGGGTGTCTGTCGGTGGCCGGCTGCGCGGCGGCGCTGCTCGCGGCGCCCGGGCCCGCGTCCGGCTCGGCCTACGACTGCCAGGGGGACAACTCGGCCACGGGCTTCCCGACCCCGAGGCCGACCGATCGCCGGCTGACCTTCGGGATCTTCCCGGGCGGGACCGCGGGCGCCGTCGTGGGCCCGCAGCGTCAGGGCAAGCCGGAGGACCCGGCGAAGATCCTCGCCGCCCTGGCCCAGCTGCGCGGCGGGCGTCCGTTCGTGGCGCACCTGTACCTGTCGTTCACCGGGCGTCCGGACCAGGCGGCGCGCGTGGCCGAGGCCAAGCGCCAGCTGGCGATGTACGCCGGGGCGGGGCTGGACGTCGAGTTCGTCCTGACGTACCGCCCGCAGGACCGCCGCGGCGAGGCCGACGTCGTGGACTACGTGGCCTTCGTGCGCCGGATGGTGGCCGAGCTGGGGCCGATGCGCGGGCTGAAGTCCCTGCAGGTGACCAACGAGGTCACGAACACCGCGTCGCCCGACGCGTCGGACGGCGCGTACCCGGGCGCGCGCGAGGCGCTGGTCCGCGGCATCGTCGCCGCGAAGGCCGAGGCTCGGGCGCGGGGGCTGCAGCGCCTGCAGATCGGCTTCAACTGGTTCTACCGCCTGGACCCGCAGACCGAGCAGGAGTTCTGGACGTTCCTGCGCGACCGCGGCGGGCCCGCGTTCGTGGGCTCGCTGGACTGGGTCGGCCTCGACGCCTACCCCGGGACGTACTTCCCGCCCCCGCCGGTCCCGCGCGGGTCGTCGCTGCTCAACGCCATGAGCCTGCTGCGCGAGTGCCTGATGCCGATCGCGAACATCCCCAAGTCGATCCCGATCCACATCACGGAGAACGGCTGGCCGACCGGCGCCGGGCGCACCCCCGACGAGCAGGCGGTCGCGCTGCGCGAGATGGTCCAGGCCGCCCACGACCACCGCGGCACCTACAACGTCACCGACTACCGCTGGTTCTCGCTGCGCGACGGCGACAGCGCCGACCCCGACTTCCAGCAGGGCTACGGAATCATGTTCGACGACTACCGGCCCAAGCCGGCGTTCGGCCCCTACCGGGACCTGATCGCCCGCCTCGGCCCGCCGCCGGTCGCGCCGGGGACGATGACCCCGGGTCGCGGCGGGCGCCGCCCGCTGCGCCCGCGCCTGCGGATCGCGGTGCGCCCGCGCTCCACCGTCACGGGCCGCCTGACCCGTCTGCGGTTCCTCGTCACTCGCCCCGCGCCCACCCGCGCCCGGCCGGGCCGCCGCCT
>DATLOP010000208.1:0-5630 GCA_035536255.1 Solirubrobacteraceae bacterium | reverse complement strand
GGTGTGGGCGCCCGCCGCCCGCTCAGCCGCCGATGCGCGACATCGTCCGCTCCGGCTGGACGAAGCCGGGCTCGTTGACCCGGTGCTTGAGCTCCTTGCGCCACACCGCGTCGCGGACGATCTCCGACAGCTCGTCGTCGCTCGCCCCGGCGCGCAGCGGGCCGCGCAGGTCGGTCTCGCGCAGCGAGAACAGGCACGTGCGCAGGCGCCCGTCGGCCGTGATCCGGATCCGGTCGCAGTCCGAGCAGAACGGCTCGGAGACCGGGTTGACGAACCCCAGCGACCCGCGGCCGTCGGCGAAGCGGAAGACCCGCGCCGTGGCGTGCGCCTCGCGCGCCGCCTCGACCAGCGGCCAGCGCGACTCCACGATCGCCCGGATCTCGTCGCCGCTGAGCACCGCGTCGGGCGTCCACGCCTGGTCGGCGTCCAGCGGCATGAACTCGATGAAGCGCACCTCGTAGGGCTCGGTCCGGGCGAACCGCGCGAACGGCAGCACCTCGTCCTCGGTGAACCCGCGCATGGCCACGGCGTTGACCTTGATCGGGTGCGCCTCGGGGAACGCGGCCAGCGCCTCCAGGCCGCGCAGCACCTGCGGCAGCGCGTCGCGCCGCGTCATGGCGAAGAAGCGGTCGCGCTGCAGCGAGTCGATCGACACGTTGAAGCGGTCCACTCCGGCTCCCACCAGCGCCGCGGCGTCGCGCTCGAGCAGGTAGCCGTTGGTGGTCAGGGCGATCTCGCGCACCCCGGGCAGGCGGCGCAGCATGCCGGCCAGCCGCGGCAGCTCGCGGCGCACCAGCGGCTCGCCGCCGGTCAGCCGCACGTCGCCCACGCCCATCGACGCCAGCACGCCGACCAGCCGCGCGAGCTCCTCGAACGAGAGCACCTCGGCGCGCTCGAGCCAGGGCAGGCCGTCGGCCGGCATGCAGTACTGGCAGCGGAAGTTGCAGCGGTCGGTGACCGACAGGCGGACGTCGCCGATCCGCCGGCCGTGCCCGTCGAGGAGCGGCTCGGTGGCCATGCGCCAAAGGCTACCCTCCGCACCATGGCGCTCCGCCGAATCGCCGCCGCCGTCGCCCTGGCCGCGCTCGCGGCGACCGCCGCCGGGTGCGGCCAGAGCGAGGAGGAGAAGGTCCGCGACACGCTCACGCGCTTCGAGGCCGCCACGGCGAAGAAGGACTACGCGCAGCTGTGCGACGACCTGCTGGCCCGCGAGCTCGTCGGGCGCCTGCGCGCGGTCGGCCTGCCCTGTCCGCAGGCGCTGCAGCGCGCGCTGGGGGCGGTCATCCAGCCCAGCGTCCAGGTCGAGCGGGTCCGGGTAACCGGCGACACCGCGCTCGCCCGCATCACCACGACCGCCGCCGGGCAGGAGCCGTCGCGCGACACCATGCGCCTGGTCCGCCAGGACGGGGACTGGCGCGTGTCCGCCCTGTCGGGCAACCAGCCGCCCTCGCCGCCGCGCAACCTGGCCGGCGAGCCCCAGCACGGGGACTGAACGTCCCGCAGTAGTCGCTCTGGCAGTCAGTCCGGGACGTTCGGCGGGCTGGGGCCTGTTCACACCGGGACGGGCCCCGGCTCCAGCACCGCCGGGTCGTGCCCGGGCAGCACCGTGACGCCGGCGTCGCGCACTGAAGATCGGCGACGCCGCGGCGGCGATCGGCACGAGCCGCCGGAGGCTCGAGCGCCACTGCCGCACGCGAGCCGGGCTGACGCCGCACGACCTGGTCAAGCGCCTGCGGGTCGAGCGCGCCAACCACCTGCGCCGCACGACCGACCTCAGCTACGACCAGATCGCCCCCATGGTCGGGTACCGCCACGCCACGACGCTGCGCGCCCTGCTGCGCGGCGAGGCGGGCGGCGCCGGCTAGCAGCTAGCCGCCGGGGGCGGCGGCGCGCAGGGTGGCCTCGAAGTCGGTCTTGGGGATCGGGCCCACGCACGGCGAGACGGCGCCCGCCTCCCGGTAGCGGGCCACGCCGGCGCGGACGCCGTCCTCGTCGCCCACCGCGGTCAGCAGCTCCAGGAACTCGTCGGAGATCGCCGCCCCCATCGCCTCGGGGTCGCCTTGGGCCGCCGCCGCGTCGAAGGCGGCGACGTCGTCCTCGAAGCCCGAGCGCTCGATCATCGCCCGGTAGAACGGCAGCGAGAAGTACGTCAGCAGGTCGCGGCGCATCACGGCGTGGGCGTCGGCCGGGTCGTCGACCACCGCGGCCGGGACCGCGGCCACGATGTCGAAGCCCTCCAGCGACTTGCCCGCCCGCTCGCGTCCCTTCGTGACCTCGGGCACCACGACGTCGCGCACGTAGTTGGGGTTGCACAGCCACAGCACGACCCCGTCCGCGACCTCGCCGACCGCGCGCAGCATGGCGGGCGACAGGCCGGCCAGGTAGATCCGCAGGTCGGGCCGCGGGTCCATTCCCATCATGCGGAACCCCGTCTGCCACTTCTCGCCCGCGGGCGGGTCCTCGCCGGCCGCGATCGCGCGCAGGATCGCCACGTACTCCTTGATCTCGGCCACGGGGCGGTCGATCGTCTGCCCGTACCAGCCCTCGACCACGGGGCGGTGGGAGACGCCGAGCCCCAGGTTGAGCCGCCCGCCCGCCACCTCGTCCAAGGTCAGCGCCTGCTGGGCCATGGTCGCCGGGGTCCGGGTGTAGATCGGGACCACGCCGGTCCCGAGGCGGATCGTCGACGTGCTCAGCGCGTAGACGGTGAGCACGGTCAGCGCGTCGCGGCCCGCGATCTGGGTCACGTACGCCGCCTCGTAGCCCAGCTGCTCGGCCAGCTTGACCCGCTCGACCGCCTGGTCGAGCGAGCGCCCGGTGGAGACGAAGCAGCCGACGGCCATCGCGGCGCCACGCTACACGGCTACGGTAGGACGCGTCCGTGCGCCACGACCGTCACTACACGCTGGAGGAGGCCACCGACGCGCTGGGGGCGGTGGCCCGGATGCTGTCGGTCATGCGCGACGCCCGCGAGCTGCTGACCGACGCCCAGGCGCGCGAGGCCCTGGCCGAGGCCGGGCCGACCAACGGCGGCGGTCCGCCGGGGCGCCAGGTGTCCGAGGCCTTCGTCGCGCTGCGCGCGGCGGCGGCGCAGCTGCAGGCGATGGAGGTCGTCCTGCGCGACCTGGAGCGCGGGCTCGTCGACTTCCCGGCCATCCTCGACGGCCACGAGGCGTACCTGTGCTGGGTCGAGAGCGAGGAGGACGGGATCGCCTACTGGCACGACCTCGACTCCGGCTACGCCGGGCGCCAACCGCTCTAGGCGGAGACGGGCTCGCGCGCGGGCGCGGGGGCGCCCAGGCGCGTGCGCGCCCCGCCGCCCGGGCTGATCGTGATCGAGCGCCGGCGCGGCATCTCGGGGGAGCCGGCGGCGGGCGCGATCCCGCCGTGGCGCACGACGGCCCGCAGCACGACGCGCATCTCGAGCATCGCGAAGGACGCGCCCAGGCAGCGGCGCCGGCCGCCGCCGAAGGGGATCCAGGTGTAGGTGCCCGGCGGCTCCTCGAGGAAGCGCTCGGGCCGGAAGGCGTAGGGCTCGTCGTAGACGTCGGGGTCGTGGTGGACCAGGTAGCTGTTGGCCACCAGGCACACGCCGGCCGGGTACTCCCAGCCCCCGACCTCGACCGGGCGCATGGTCAGCCGCGGAGCGGCGTTGGGCAGGACGGGGCGCCGGCGCATCGCCTCCTGGATCGTGGCCACGAGGTAGTCGTCGCCCTCGCCGGCCTCGACCTCCTCGCGCAGGCGCTCCCGGACGCGCGGCTCGCGTCCCAGGCGCTCGAACGTCCACGCGAGCTGGGACGCCGTCGTCTCGTGCCCGGCCACGAGCAGCGTCATCAGCTCGTCGCGCAGCTCCTGTGCGGTCATCGGGGAGCCGTCCTCGTGGCGCGCGGCGAGCAGCATGGACAGGACGTCGTCGCCGTCCTCCTCGCCGGCCGCCCGGCGCTCGGCGATCAGCTCCCCGATGGCTCCGTCGGTCCGCGCCTTGAGCTCGGCGAAGCGCTTCCACGGCCCGAGGCGACCGAGGTGGGCCTGCAGCTGGGGCATCATCGAGATCGGCCGGGCGCCGAACTCCAGCATCTCGCCCAGGCCGCCGCGCAGCGCGTCCAGGCGCTCGCCCTCGGTGAGCCCGAAGACGGCGCGCAGGATCACCTCGAGCGTCAGGGCCTGCAGCCGCGGGTGCAGCGGGGCGGCGGCGTCGCGCGGCCAGCGCTCGACCTCGCGCTCGGTGACCGCCTCGAGCAGGCCGGTCAGCGCCTCCATCCGCTCGCCGTGGAAGGCCGGAAGCATCAGCTTGCGCTGCTCGAGGTGGGCGCCCTCGTCGAGCAGGATCACCGACTTCGACCCGACGACGGGCTCGAGGATCCGCGCGCCCTCGCCGGGGTGCAGGACGTCGGGCGGCGCGGTGAAGATCTCGCGGATGTGCTCTGGTTCAGAGTGCATCACGAACGGCGGGGCGCCGAACAGGTCCACGGTGAAGCGCTTGCCGTGGCGCGCGCGGGCGCGCTCGAGGTAGGCGACCGGGCGCGACCACCACCCGATGCTCTGGAACGGCATCGGGGCGCGCGGACCGGGTGGCAGCTCGTGGCGCAGGGTCAACCCTTCCTCGCCGGCGATGCTGCCCGCCCGGCCGGGGGCCGCAGTGTGAGTGTGGTCACGCTCAGAACGAGCTGCGCCGGCTGCTGCGCGCGTTCATGACCACGTGCTGGACGGAGTCCAGGGTGCAGACGGCGCCCAGGACGAGCGAGTCCAGGGGCGCCGGGAGCGGGCGGACGATCTGCGCCGCCCACGTCTCGTCCTCCTCGAGCAGCCCGCCCTCGCGCTCGGCGCGCCACACGCGGCCCACCGCGGTCCCCGCGGCGTCGACGATCGAGAAGTCGTGGTCGACCTTGCCGATCGGCGCCAGCGTGCCGACGTCCTGGCCGGCGGCGTCGCGCAGGGTCAGGGTGATGCGCCGGTTGAAGTACTTGGTCACCGCCATCTCGCCCAGCTGCCGGGCGGCGGCGTCGCGCAGGGTCCAGCGGCGCAGGCCGCCGCGGTCGGCGCTGTCCCACGAGAACCGGGTGCTGCTGGCGTCCAGCTCGAGGACGGGGACGTCGCCCGCGCCGAGCAGCCGCATCTGGTAGCCGCGCATCGTCACCCGGCCGACCTGGGCCAGCGTGCGGTCGTGGACCGTGGCGCTCCAGCGCCCGAGGCGCGCCGAGGCGCGCACGACGAGGTAGTCGGCGCTGGTCATCAGAACCCCCGGGTCGCCGCCGGAGACGTTCTCGGTCCACTTCGCGCCGTCCCACCAGCGCCAGCGGCTCGGGACCTGCGGGTCCGCGTACCAGCCGGCGGGCGTCGTGGGTGGGGTGCTCATCGGCGCAGCAGCACGTATACCAGCGCCGCTCCGAACCCCAGCTGGCCGAAGCCGAGCGCCGTGCCGAGGTCGGCGGCACCGAGGAGCCCGGCGAGGCCGGTGACCGCCGCGAACGCGGCCAGGACGAGGACGAGGTCGCCCGCGAAGCCGCTCACGCCCGCGCCCTGTCTTCCAGCTCGGCCCGCAGGGCGGGGACGTCGAGGGCGGGGTCGAGGGTGTCGAGGAGGCGCTCGGCCTCGCGGCGGCCGCCGAGCGCGCGCAGTCCGCGCTCGCC
>DATLOP010000207.1:0-6979 GCA_035536255.1 Solirubrobacteraceae bacterium | reverse complement strand
GAAGATCCGGCCCTTGCCCGATAATGGGCGTCCATGGGCGAGGTCGTAAAGCTTCAGAAGCCGGGCGCGAAGAAGAAGCCCAAGACGCGCGCGAAGCCGGCGCGCCGCAGTCCACGCCGCTCGCGCACGGCGCTGGTGCTGGGCGGCGGCGGCTTCACCGGCGGCGTCTACGAGATCGGCGCCCTGCGGGCGCTGGACCTGCTCTCGGTCAACCGCACGGTCAACCAGTTCGACGTCTACGTGGGGACCAGCGCCGGCTCGTTCGTCGCCGCCCTGACCGCCAACGGCGTGACGCCCGAGGAGATGATGCGCGTGGTCAACCGCCAGGTTCCCACGCCGTTCCGCGACGTCGACCTCGACCAGCTGCTGCGCCCCAACTTCGGCGAGTTCGCGGCCAGCGCGGTGCGCCTCCCGTTCCGCGCGGTCTCGCTGGCGCGCACGCTGCTCGGGGTCGTGGGGCCGCAGTTCTCCGCCGTCGACGTGGTCACCGGGCTGGCCGAGATCCTGCCCTCGGGCCTGTACTCCGGCTCCGGGATCGAGCGCTACGTCCGCACCGTCCTGTCGGACCCCGACCGCGCCGACGACTTCCGGCTGCTGGACAACGAGCTCTACCTGGCCGCCACCGACCTGGACACGTGCGAGCGCATCGTGTTCGGCGCCGAGGGCTGGGACGACGTCCCGATCTCCTCCGCCGTCCGCGCGTCCACGGCCCTGCCCATGGTCTACAAGCCGGTGGAGATCAAGGACCGCGAGCTGGTGGACGGCGGGATCGTCTCCACGACCAACGTCGACATCGCCGTCGAGGCGGGCGCCAAGTTCGTCGTCGTGGTCAACCCGCTCGTTCCCTACGTCAACGACTTCAAGAAGCGCATCTCGACGATCACCGGCTCCAAGGTGCGCCGCGTGTCCGACATGGGCTTCCCCCAGATCGGCTACCAGACGTTCAAGCTGCTGGCCTACCAGCGCCTGCACGAGATGGCGCGCCAGTGGGAGGACCGCTATCCCGGCGTGGACATCGTGCTCATCGAGCCCGAGCCCAACGACGAGCTGATGTTCCAGACGAGCATCCTCAACTTCTCCTCGCGCGTGGACATCGCGCGCCACGGCTTCCAGTCGGTCACGCTCAAGCTGGCCGAGGACTACGAGCACTTCCGCGAGGTCTGCGAGCGCCACGGCATCGAGATCTCCCAGACCCGCGTGCGCAAGGTGGTCAAGCACTTCGCCGCCGAGAAGGAGCGCACCCACGCCTGGCGCAAGATCCTCGAGCAGACCACCGGCGCACTGCTCCGCCAATCCGCCGACGAGACCTAGACCGAGTCGGTCGCCTTCTCCAGCGCGTTGATGAGCCGGCCCGTGGCGGGCGCGGACTGGATGGTCGCGCGGACGTGGTCGGGCTCGCCCCACTCGTTTCCCGGGTGGACGATGACCGCGGCGCGGCGCAGGCGCTCGGACAGCTCGCCGTCGGCCAGCGCCGGAGCGCGCAACCACACGACGTTGGCCTGCGAGGGGGCGGCGTCGACGGGCAGGCCGGCCAGCGCCTCCATCAGCCGGGCGCGCTCGGTGGCCACCGCCTCGCGCCGGGACTCCACCTGGCGGCCGAGGCTGCGCAGCGCCTCCAGCGCGCCCGCCTGGGCGAGGTCGCTGACGCCGAGCGGCGGGCCGATCTGCTCCAGCAGGCTCTCCGACCCGGGGCCGCCGAGCACGTAGCCGCAGCGCATCCCGGCCAGTCCGTAGACCTTGGAGAACGTGCGGAAGATCAGCAGGCGCGGGAAGTCGTCCAGCAGCTCCAGCGACGCCCCCGGCGGCTCGGCCTCGGCGAAGTCGGCCAGGGCCTCGTCGAGGAGCAGGGTGACGTGGTCGGGCAGGCGCTCCAGCAGCCGGCGCAGGTCGGCCACCGGGAGGTAGGCGCCGTTGGGGTCGTTGGGGTTGCACACCGCGACCACGCGCGTGCGCGCGTTGACCGCCGCGAACAGGGCGTCGGCGTCGTGGCCGGGCACCGGCACGGCGCGCCCGCCCGCCGCCCGCGCCATCAGCGGGAACAGGGGGTAGGACGGCCACGACGTCACCAGCTCGTCGCCCTCGCCCATGAGCAGCCGCGCGGCCACGCGCAGCAGGGTCGAGGCGCCGTTGCCGACGGCGACGCGCTCGGGCTCCAGGCCGTAACGGCGCCCGAGCTCGCGGCGCAGCTCCAGCGACTGCGGGTCCCGTGGACGGTTCAGCCCGCGGCGCGCCTGGAAGGTGATCGCGTTGACCACGTAGGGATGGGGCAGCTCGTGCCACGTGGTGGCGCTGAGGTCGAGCGGGTCGATGCGCGCCAGGGCGCGGCGGCGGCGGTCCTCCGAGCGCTTGCGCAGCTGCTCGCTGACCTCCTCGTCGGTCATGCCCTCGAACTGCTTGTAGTAGTCCAGGAGCCCCATGGGCTATTGCGACTGGGCCGGCCCCAGCGACGACCCGGGCCCCTCGATCAGCAGCAGCCAGGAGAAGAACAGGATCCCGCCCACGACCGCGCTGATCGCGAACACGATCGCCACGGTCCCCTCGCGCTGGTCGACCCCGGCCGCGCGCCGCGCGAGGATCCACAGCAGGTCGATGCGCCGCATCAGCACGAGCCCCAGGAGGAGGCTGAACAGCAGGCCGACGAACGCGACGACGATCCCCAGGAACGTGCTGCCGGTGGCGTAGTCGACCTGCGAGCCCACCCACAGCCAGGCGATGGGAAGCGGTCCCCAGAACAGCAGGTTCACCAGCACCATCAGGGCCAGCAGCCCGAGTGCGATCCCGCGGTCCGCGCGCTGGCGAGCCGCGCCCTTGGCCTGCGGTAGGGCGCGGTACTTCACGGGCCTCGTGCCCGGGCGGCGCCCGGTGAAGAGCCCGCCTGTATCCGTGGGGTCCGTCTTCAGTGTCTAGCTCTCGTACAGCGAGTCGAAGATGTCCTCGTACTTCTCGTTTACCACGTTGCGCTTGACCTTCAACGTGGGCGTCAGCTCGCCGGTCTCCTGCGAGAGGTCGTGGTCGAGGATGTGGAACTTCTTGACCTGCTCGACCTGCGCGTACTTCGAGTTGACCTCGTCGACCGCCTTGGCGATCAGGTCGCGCACCTGCTCGTTCTCGTGGAGCTTGGCCGGGTCGGCGTCGTCGCCCTCCAGCCCGAGCTCGGCGATCAGCGCGGGCGCCTCCTCGGGGTCGAGGGTGATCAGCACCACCGGGTAGGGCCGGCGGTCGCCGTGCATGACCGCCTGGGAGATCCAGCGATTCTGCTTGAGGTCGTTCTCGATCAGCGCCGGCGTGATGTTCTTGCCGCCCGCGGTGATGATGATGTCCTTCTTGCGGCCCACGATCGAGACGTAGCCGTCCTCGTCGATCGAGCCGAGGTCGCCGGTGTGCAGCCAGCCGTCCTCGATCGTCCCAAAGCTCTTCTCGGCGTCCTTGTAGTAGCCCTTGAAGATGTTCGCGCCGCGGATCAGCAGCTCGCCGTCGTCGGCGATCTTGCACTCCACGCCGGGCAGCGGCTTGCCCACGGTCCCGAACTTGTGCTCCTCGACCGTCGAGTAGGTGGCCACGGTCGCGGTCTCGGTCATCCCGAAGCCCTCGAGCACCGGCACGCCGGCGGCGTAGAAGAACTCGAGGATCTCCGGCGCGATCGGCGCCGCGCCGGTGACCGCCTGGCGGATCTGCCCGCCGAAGATCGCCCGGACGTTCTTGAACACCTGCTCGTCCAGCGCCTCGAACTTCTCGCGCAGCTCGGCCGGGACCTCCTTGCCGTGGACCTCGGCGTCGCGCACCTGCACGCCGAGCTTGACCATGCCGTCGAACTGCTCCTCGGACATCTTCTCCTTGATCGAGGACGTGGCCAGCGTGTAGATCTTCTCGAAGATCCGCGGCACCGACGGCAGGTAGGTCGACTTGACCTCGGACAGCTCGGGCACGATCTGCTTGGGGTCGCCGCCGAAGTAGGCGATGTTCCCGCCGCTGTCCAGCCAGATCAGCTGGATGAGCAGCGCGAAGGCGTGGGCCAGGGGGAGGAAGAGGTAGGCGCTGTCGCCCTCCTCGAACAGCCCGAGGCTCTCGCACATGTCCAGCACGCTGCGGTAGTTGCCGTGGGACAGCACGCAGCCCTTGGGCGGCCCGGTGGTGCCCGAGGTGTAGATGAACGTGAAGGCGTCGTCGGGCGTGACGGAGGCCGTGCGCTCGTCGAGCTTGGCCTGCTCGACGTCGCGCCCCTGGGCGCGCACGTCGTCCAGCGCGACGGCGTCGGCGACGTCTCCCTCGGCGTCGATCACGACGATCGTCTGGAGTTTGGGCAGCTCGTCGCGGACGGCGACGATCTTGGCCACCTGCTCGGCGTTCTCGCAGACGACCGCGCGGGCCTCGGAGTTGCCGGCCACCCACGCGCACTCCTCGGGAGAGTTGGTGGGGTAGATCGGGACCACGGTCGCGCCCACGGTCGTGATGCCGAAGTCGGCGTACGTCCACTCGGGGCGGGTGCTGCACAGGATGCACACCCGGTCGCCCTTCTCGATCCCCAGCGCGATCAGCCCGCGGCCGATCTCCGACACGATCTCGCCAACCTCGGCGTAGGTCACGTCGCGCCACTCGCCGTCGACCTTGTGGCGCACGGCCACGCTCGAGGCGTACTTCTCGGCCGCCAGCGGAAGCAGGTCGGCGATCGTCTTGGAGCCGGTCGTCGGCGAGCTGGCCGACGCGGCGGCGGTTGTGGCCTCCATCTCTCCTCCTAGATATGGGGCACCGCCGACCGAAGGGCGGTGGTCAGACGGAGTGTAGTGCGCGGCTACGCGCTGGCGGGCTGCTGCTGCGCCTCGGCGCCGAGCTCGCGGAGGCTGGTGAGGAAGAGGGTCTTGTCGATTCGACCTTCGAAGATCGGGACGCCCATCTGCATGCACTTGTCGATCACGTCGCGGCGGTCGAGTCCGGCTTCGCGTGCAAGCTCGGTGGGCGTCAGGTGAATCGCCATGTGTTGCGCTCCTCCTCGGGAGACTCTTCTCTGGACGGCTTGAAGGTATAGCGGCTGGTGCGGACGCGCACAAGGAGACGTCCGCAAAGTGGACGCTTTCACACCGGGTTGGGCACGTCCACGAACACGTGGCGCACCCCGAAGCGCTCCGCGACGAGGTCCCCGAGGCGCCGGATCCCGAACGTCTCGGTGGCGTAGTGCCCGGCGGCGAGGAAGTGGATGCCCGCCTCGCGCGCGGTCCCCATGACCGGCTCGCGCGGCTCGCCGGTGAGGAAGGCGTCCAGGCCGGCGGCGGCCGCGGCCTCCAGCAGGCCGGCCCCTGCGCCCGAGACGATGGCGATCGTCCGCACCGGGTCCGGGCCGGCGTCGAAGACCAGCGGCTCGCGGCCGGTGAGCGCGGCCACCCGGGCGACCAGCTCGGCCGCGGGGAGGGGTTCGGCGAAGCGCGCGGCGACGCCGATGCCGGCGAACGGCTCGGACCCCGTGGCGTCCAGCCCGCGTGCGATCAGCGCGTTGTTGCCGTGCTCGGGGTGCGCGTCGAGCGGCAGGTGGTACGCCGCCAGCGCTATGTCGCCGGCCAGCAGCGCCTTCAGGCGACCCGCCGTGACGGGCGACAGCGCGCGCGGGTCGCCGTCCCAGAACAGGCCGTGGTGGACGAGCACCAGCTGCGCCCCCGCGTCGCGCGCGGCCTCGATCGTCTCGAGGTTGGCCGACACGCCGGTGGCCACGGTGTCCACCGTCTCGGGGCCGGGGACCTGGAGCCCGTTGGGCCCGTGGTCGTCGAAGCGCTCCGGCGCCAGCAGGCCGTCGAGGTGGACCAGGATCTCGTGGACGCGCGCGCGTGCTTGCAATCGCTCAGATGAACGGTAGTGTCTTCTCACCGGGCCCACGGAAGGGACCGGTAGGGGACACGAAGGAGAGTAGGGAAATGCGCGGGAATGGAGCTGTGGCCGACGCGGCCGTGGAGCAGGACACCGGCTTGGTGGCCGCGGTCCGCCAGGGCGACGATCGCGCGTTCGAGGAGCTGTACGGGCGCTACCACCCCCGCATCGCCGCCTACGTCCGCGGCATGGTCAAGGACCACGCGCGCGCGGAGGACGTGACGCAGGAGGTCTTCTTCTCCGCCCTGCGCCGCATGCGCCAGACGGAGCGCCCGATCGCGTTCAAGCCGTGGATCTACGAGATCGCGCGCAACGCCTGCATCGACTCCTACCGGCGGACCAGCCGCGCCGAGGAGCTGTCCTACGACGTCGAGGGCGGGCTGCCCGCCGCCGACTCGATGCGCCTGGTCGGCGCGACGCCGAGCCTCGACGACGCGGTGGAGTGCAAGCAGCGCCTCGACGACCTGTGCGGCGCGTTCGGCGGACTGTCGGAGACCCACCACCAGATCCTCGTCCTGCGCGAGCTCGAGGGCCTGTCCTACCGCGAGATCGGCGAGCGCCTGGGCATGAGCCGGGCCGCCGTCGAGAGCACGCTGTTCCGCGCCCGGCGCCGCCTGACCGAGGAGTACGACGAGCTGGTCAGCGGCCGGCGCTGCCAGCGCGTGCAGGCGATCATCGCCGCGGCGCAGGAGGGCATGCTCGGCGCGCGCGACCGCCGCAAGCTGGCGCGCCACGTCTCGACGTGCCACGCCTGCCGCCGCCAGGCGCTGCACACGGGCGTCGAGGTCGGCGAGCGCCGGCCGCTGGCGGCGCGGATCGCCGGCGCCCTGCCCTTCCCGCTTCCCTTCTTCCTGCTCCGCGGGCGCGGCGGCGACGCGGCCGGCGCGGGCTCCTCGAGCTCGGGCGTGCTGGCCCAGGCGTCGGTGACCCTGGGCGGGGCGGCCGAGCCCCTGGCCCTGGCCTGGACCAAGGGCGTGGCGGCGGTGGCCGTCCTCGCCGTGGCCGGCGCGGGCGCGGGCGCGGCGTCGCAGAACGGCGTCGCCATCCCGGGGCTCGACCGGCTTCCCGGGATCGGCGCGGACGTGCGCGAGGCGTCGCGCGTGGCCCCGGCGGTGCGGACGCGGAT
>DATLOP010000206.1:0-7132 GCA_035536255.1 Solirubrobacteraceae bacterium | reverse complement strand
GCCGTCGGCCGCCGGGGCGGGCGGGGTCGGCTGGGCGGGCACGGCCGGCGAGGGCGAGGGGTCGGCCATCGAGACCGGTCGCTCGGCCGCCTGCGGGGCCGCCGCCGGCTCGGCGAGCCGCGCGAAGGCGTCGGGCTGGCGCACCGCGCGCAGCGCCGTGGCCGCCACGCCCGCGAGCAGCGCCACTCCCACGATCCCGGTCACCGACCCCATGGCGATCCAGGTGCCCGAGTCGGTGCGGTCGTCGACGGCCGCCCACAGCGGCGCCAGCCCGAAGGCCAGCAGCACGAGCCCGAAGGCAACCCGCCGCAGCGACCCGCCCCGGACGGAGCGCAGCCCGGCCAGCGCGCCCGCGCCGGCCAGGCCGAGCACGAGCACCCACCACCCGCTCTCCTCCGAGCAGCGCACCGGCGTGCCCGGCGTCGACTCGCAGATCGGCGCGCCGATGAGGTGGTAGAGGCCCTCCGCCCCCAGCGTGGCGGCGAACACGACGAAGCCGAACGCCAGCACCGACCGAACCGTCCACGTCACAGCGCGACCCTATCCGGCCCCGCGGCCGCGACGGCTCCCGCTACCGCCGCGTCGCGTAGAGCGTGGCCGAACCGCGCCGGCCGGGGGCGGTCACGCGGACCAGCACCCGGTGGCGGGCGCCACGGGCCAGGCGCGAGGCGTTCAGGCTGAGGATGCGGGTGGCGCCGGCGGGCGCCGTCCGCCGGATCCGCGCGACCACGCGGCGCCCGCGCACGACCTCCAGCGCGATCACAGACCGCGCGCCCACGCGCACCCGCGCACGCAGGCGCGAGCCGAACACCGGGGCCCCCAGCGTCGCGCCGCGCAGCAGGCCACAGCGCTCGCGCAGGTGGTGCCGGGGCTGGAGCAGCACGCGCCCGCGGACCACCCGGAACCCGACCTCGCGGCGGTCGAGCTTGCGGTTGAGCGCCCGGGCCGAGATCCGCGCCACGTACCAGCCGTCGGGCAGCCCGGCGACGTAGAGCCGGCGCGACGCCCGGGAGCGGCGCACGGTCACGGCCCGGCGCAGCAGGCCGCGCGGGCCGGCGATGCGCACCACCTCGGCCGTGGCGGGCGCGGCGAGGACGGGCCGGAAGGCCAGCTGCAGGCCGCGTCGCCCGCGCCGCGACACCCGGGCCGAGCGCAGGCCGTCGCCGGTCAGGCAGCCGATCTCGCGCACCCGCGCCAGCGGCGCCGCCGCCAGCTCGTGGGCGCAGAACGGGACGTCGTTCCACTGCTTGCGCGAGTACATCCGGGTCTGGTCGCCGGAGTACGGCGACTCGGGGTTCTCGGACTGCGAGTACGTGACCAGCGTGCGCATGTCCGAGCAGCGCCCGTCGGGCCGGGCCACCATCACGAAGCTCGAGCCGTGGTTGACGTCCGGATAGCCCTTGCCCGGGACCCAGGCGGCGGCGATCGCGTTGAACACGCCGTGGCCGCCGGGACCGCCGTGGATCGGGATCGCCTGGTTGCCGCGCCTCTCGGACTGGTACTCGCGCAGCCGCGCGTCCAGCGGGATGCGCGAGCTGCGCAGGTCGTTGACCGCGTCGGCCAGGGCCTGGCCGACCTGGGGATTGGACGTGTTCAGCCCGCGGGGCGTGTTGACCGGGTCCTCCGGGTCGAACGGCTGGCGGAAGGTCGCCGGGTTGGACACGACGCCGCCCACCGAGGCCAGCGCCCGGGTGGCCCAGCGGCGGAACAGGACGGCGCCGCGCGAGTCGAGGTCGTCGCGGCGGTCCCAGCGCTCGAGCACCGGACACGCGGCGCGCACGTCCACCGGCTGCCCGCTCGAGCTCTGCAGCGTCGGGTTGGCCCGGCAGTAGGCCGCCAGCTCGCCGGCCAGCAGCTCGCCGCCGAAGTGGCGGTTGTTGAACACCGTGTCCTGCATGTCGCGCACCGAGAACCTGCGCCCCTCGGCCATGAGGATCCCGATCCGCGTGCGCAGCGAGCGCACGGTGCGCTCGTCGCCGATGATCCGCGGATAGCCCTCCAGCCTGGCCCGGGGGTTCGACAGCCAGTAGGAGTCGTTGCCGTTGTGCACGTAGTCGCGCCGGAACAGGCTCGGCATCTTCGACGGCCCGAGGATCCCCGGCACGACGGCGTCGGCGTCCGAGCCCCAGTCGCAGGCCGAGCGCGCGCCGTCGAGGATCGCCACCCCCAGCGCCGAGAACGTCCCCTGGCCCAGCGGGGTGTTGCACTGCGACGCCTTGTCGTTGGTCAG
This sequence comes from Solirubrobacteraceae bacterium, assembly GCA_035536255.1. Taxonomy (GTDB): domain Bacteria; phylum Actinomycetota; class Thermoleophilia; order Solirubrobacterales; family Solirubrobacteraceae; genus AC-38. Next base: position 4,902 of record DATLOP010000206.1, on the reverse strand, counting down.
GTGCGGGACCGAGCCGATGTCGGCGTAGTACGCCTCGCCGGCGGCGTCGGCGGCGATCGTGTTGACCCACGGGATGCCCTGGTAGCGGCGCTCGATCTCGTCGAGCCGGCGCACGCTCTGCGCCTGGTTGACCTCGTAGAAGTGGTTGAGGTAGCGGAAGTTGCTGGCGTTGGCGTCGGCCATCGTGAAGGCGGTGGTCCCGCCCCAGGGCAGCGGGATCCCGAGCAGCGAGGTCACGACCGGGCCGTGTCGCGTCGAGTACAGGGTGCGCGTGCGGTCGACCAGCGCCCCCGACGCGTCGCGCACCTTGATCGTCACGCGCTCGGCCTTCATCGCCTCGGGACGACCGTCGTTGAGGTAGGTCGTCGGCGAGCCGGAGGCGAGCTTCTCCTCGTACAGCGTGAAGCGCCGCGCCGTGGACACCGTGTGGCTCCAGGCCATCCCCTGCGTGCTGCCGATCAGCACCAGCGGGACGCCGTACAGCGACGCGCCGGCCACGTCGACCCGGCCGGGGATCGTGAGGTGCGACTGGTACAGGCGCTCGGCGCCCTGCCACGGGAAGTGCGGGTTGCCCAGCACGATGCCGTGGCCGTCGTGCGTCTGCTCGCCGCCGATCCCGTAGGCGTTGGAGCCGATGTCGCGGAGCTGGGCGAAGGCCTCGGCGAACTCCGACGCGCCGGGCGGCGAGCCGCCGGTCGCCGGCTGCGCCCCGCCGATCCCGTCGACGGCCACGCCCTGCGAGGCCAGCGAGGCCAGCTGGTAGAAGCGCCGGTAGGCGTCGATCTCCGTGATCGGCCGCACCCAGGCCGCGCCGCGGCAGCGCGGGTCGGGGATCTTGCCCACGCCGGTGTTGCGCAGGTAGGCGTTGTAGCCGTCGACGTAGCCCTTGACGCCCTCCTTGATCTCGGGCAGCGGCCCGCGCGGCGGCGGCTCGGCGAGCAGGCGCTCGATGACCCTGGAGTCGTTGACCCGCTGGTAGAAGAAGTCCGAGTTGAGGTTGTTGGGCGCCGTGCCGTTGCTCTCGAAGCGCCACGACCGGTCGGGCCCGAAGTAGCGCGAGCGCTGCGCGTTGACCGTGACGTAGGACTCGGCGATCGTGCAGATGTTGTCCTCGGCGAAGGCGTAGCCGAACCCGTACCCGAGGCTGGCGAGGTCCCGGGCGAAGACGTGCGGGATCCCGTGCGCCGTCCGCGTGATCGTCACGTCGTAGGCGTGCGCGGGCGCGGCCAGCGCGAACGCGAGCCCGAGTCCGATCAGGTACGACCTCCCCCGTGTCACGGCTCCGGCAACCTACCCCCGCGGGGGCGGCGATACTCCCGGTTCATGGGGATGAGCCGGATCGGGTTCGGAGCGTGGGCGGTCGGGGGAGCGGACTGGGCGTTCGGCTGGGGCGCCCAGGACGACGCCGCCTCGGTGGCGGCGATCCGCCACGCCGTGGCGCGCATCGACCTGTAGAGCCGCGCGCGGGCGTAGAGACGGGCGCCGCCCGCCGGCCTACGCCGACTGCTGGCGGCTCTCGGCGCCGGACACGCCGACGACGCGGGCGTCGCCCGAGCACAGCGCGATCGCCGCGAGGACGCGGGCGCGCTGCTCGGGGTCCAGCGCGCGGGCGACCGCGGTCACCGGGCCGCGGGCCTCGCCCGACCACAGGCCCCAGGCGATGTCGGCCATCAGGCGCTCGGGACGTGGCCACTCGCGGGCGGTGCGCTCCAGCGTGCCGCCGTCGATCGTGCGCCGGTCGTAGTCGATCGGGTGGGGCGCGTCGCGCCCGCGCGCCCGGCTGAGCCAGGGGCTCTCGAGCAGGTAGACGGCGGCCGCCCACGCGGGCTCGCGCAGCGTCCACGACGGCGCCCCGCTGGGGTAGTCGCGCACGGTCACCGAGACGGCCGAGCGCAGGCCGCGCGACGCGCCCGGCGTGGGCGCCGCCCCGCGGGGCAGCTCGCGGCGCTCCAGGCGGTAGCGGGCGGGCGGGCGCCCCAGCCGCCCCTCCGGCTCGCCCGGCGTGCGGGCGACCACGCCGGCCGACATGAGCGCGCGCAGGTGCGAGCGCACGGTGTTGCGCTGGGCGGACACAACCTCCGCCAGCTCGTCGAGCGATGCGCCTTCGCGGTCGGACAGATGGCGCACGATTCGCAAGCGAATCGGGTTCGCCACCGCCTCCAACCACCCCGCCTGAGGTGCCACGACAAGCGACCCTAACGTCAGGGATGAGCAACTAAAAGCCCTGGTAGAAAGCGTGCAACAGCTTTCTTGAACGTTGCTCAGGCTTCGACGATCGCCCCATCTTCAAGGCGCCGGCTCCCGTCTCCCGCCTCGACGGTCACGTCGCCCCGGATCACCACCCCGGCCCCGAACGTCACGTCCCCGCGCACCACCAGGCGCTCGCAGTCCACCAGGGAGGGCGGCCCCGCCGGGAAGCGGGCCTCGAAGTCGTCGAGCAGCTTGTAGTGGGCCGGGTCGAGGTCGACCAGCGGCGCCCCGCCGTCGCGGCCGGGCACGGGCACGATGCGGGCGTCGGGCGTCAGCTCGTAGCTGTCCGAGCGCAGGGCCAGCAGGTCGTTCGTCGTCTTGACCGGCGCGAAGCGCTCGCGCGGGACGCGCAGGGCGCGCGCGCCCTCGAACACCGAGATCGCCGAGCCCATCGCCGTCTCCAGCTGGAACACCGCCGGCGAGGCGGAGTCTGCCGGGTCGACCGTCTTGCGGTTGACGATCATCGGCAGCCCGAGCACGTTGTCGCGCGCCTCCAGCACCTCGGCCAGCGCGCGCAGCCCCACCCACAGCGTGTTGGTGTTGAAGAAGCGATGGCGCGACACGTCCTGGAAGGCCCCGTGGTCGGCCTCGGGCGTCTGGGCGATCTCGCGCAGCACGAGCTGGCCGTCGGACGCCCGCGCGGCCAGGTGCCCTCCCTTGCGGTCGGCCTCGGTGCGGTCGGCCACCTCCATCAGGAACGGGACCTCCTGTGCCGCGAACCAGGCCAGGATCCGCGGGTCGAGGACCGCGCCCAGGTTGTCGGAGTTCGAGACGAACGCGTACTCGTAGCCGCGCTCCAGGAGCTGCTCGAGCATCCCGCTCGTGACGAGCGCGGTGTAGAGGTCCCCGTGGCCGGGCGGGCACCACTCCAGGTCGGGGTCGGCGGGCCACTGCACCGGCATCAGCGCGCCGTCCGCGCGCACCTTGGGCTCCTTGTTCTGCACGAAGTCCAGCGGCACGTCGGACCCGATCCCGTCGTGGCGCTCCAGGGCGGCCAGCGATTCCTCGCGCGTGTGGAACGAGTTCATGAGCACGAGCGGCAGCCGCGCGCCGTGGCGCCGGCGCAGGTCCATGACCTGGCGCACGATCACGTCGAGGAACGTCAGGCCGTCCTTGACCTCGAGCAGCGACTTGGCGCGCGTCATCCCCATGCTCGTCCCCAAGCCGCCGTTGAGCTTGATCGCCACGGCGCGGTCGAGCAGGTCGCCCGCGCCGTCGGTCTCGGGGAGCTCCTCGAAGGACGGCAGGGACTCCACCGGCGCGATCTGCGACTCCGCCATCAGGCCGGTCTCGCCCGCCTCGAGCTGGCGGTAGTAGTGGGCGAACGTGGCGATCGCGACGTCGGGGACGCCGGCCGCCGCCATCTTCTCCTCGCTCGCCCGCAGTCCCTCCGCGCTCACAGGGCGATCCTAATAGCCTCGCGGCGGTGTCCACGGCGACCTTCGTGCCCGAGACCCGAGACGAGCTGGAGGGCGACGAGGCGCTGGAGACGCTGCGCGAGAGCGCACGCCGGCGACTGCTCGCGGACACCGTGCTGCGCTTCCGCGCCGCCGACGGGTTCAGCCACTCCCGCGCGCTCGCGTTCCAGATCGCGCTGACGCTGCTGCCCGCGCTGATCGCGATCGTCGGGCTGGCCGCAACCCTGGAGCAGGAGCAGTTCCGCGACGTCGTGCAGGGGACCATCGACGACATCGCGCCGGGCGCGGTGGGCGACATCCTGACCGCGGCGCTGCGCCAGGGCACGGGCGCGGCGCGCGCCGAGTCCGGGGAGACCGCGCTGGCCGCCGGCGGCCTGGCGGCCTTCGTCGCGGGGACCACGGCGATGGCGCAGGTGGAGCGCGGCGCCAACCGCATCTACGGAGTGGAGCGCGACCGCCCGTTCGCGCGCAAGTACGGCGTGGCGGCGCTGCTGGCCGTGACGGCCGGCCTGTTCTCGATCCTGTCGGTCGTCGTGCTGGTCGGCGGCGAGGCCATCCGCGACGGGGTGGGCGGGCGCGAGACGTTCGACTCGATCTGGAGCGTCGCGCGCTGGCCGCTCGGCCTGGCGCTGGCTGTCGCCGCGGTGGCCCTGCTGTTCGAGTTCGCGCCGCGCCGGCGCCAGCCCGAGCCCTCCTGGCTGGCCTTCGGCGCCGCCCTGTCGGCGCTGCTGTGGCTCGGCTTCATGGGCCTGCTCGCCGTGTACGTGGGCGCGACGGACTCGTTCGGCGCGACGTACGGCCCGGTGGCCGGGACGATCGGGATCCTGCTGTGGGGGTTCTTGACCTCGCTGGCCCTGTTCTTCGGGCTGGCCTTCGCGGCGCAGCTCGAGGCCGTCCGGGCCGGGGTGACCCGGCCGCGGACGGGCCGCGAGGAGAACGTCGAGGACGCCTAGCCCGCGAGGCGCGACTTCAGGAGGGACTTGCCCTCCTCGGCGCCCTTGCGGCTCGCGCCCTGGGCGCGGCGGAAGAACTCGGCGAGGTCGTTGTCCCCGTCGCGCTCGGCGTCGGAGACGTACTGCTCGAGCCGGAGCACGTTGCTCAGGCACTGCTCGGTGAACCAGATGACGTTGTAGTCCTTGTCCTTGGTGCCGGTGACCTGGCCGGTTTCCTCTTGCGCCGACATGCGTCTCCTCCTGTCGTGGATCTCCCCTTTGCAGGCACTTACCCCTGGTGT
>DATLOP010000205.1:0-2652 GCA_035536255.1 Solirubrobacteraceae bacterium | reverse complement strand
GCCCTTGACCAGCTCCAGACGGTCGGGGAGGAACACGCCGGCCAGCGGCCGGGCCTCGACGGCGGTCAGCCGCTCCGCCGCCACCCCGTCCACGCGCACCCGCTTGCCCTCGCCGGGCTCTATCCCCACGCCGATGGCGTGCGGGCCGTCCGCCCCCTCGGCGTCCAGCTCCACGCGCGCGACGCCCGCGCCGAAGCGGACGAGCTCGCGGTCGTTCGACGTGCGACACGAGCGCGCCGTGCAGCCGACGTAGACGGCCTCGAGCAGGTTGGTCTTGCCGGCGCCGTTGGGGCCGACCACCACCGTGACCCCGTCGCCGAGGTGCATCTCCGCCGCCTCGTAGGAGCGGAAGTCACGCAGGGCGACGCGCGCGACCCTCACGGGCGCGGGCTCAGACGTTCAGCCTGATCGGCATGATCAGGTAGAGGAAGCCGCTGCCGTCCGCGGCCTCGATCAGGCCGGGGCGCAGCGGGTTGATGAGCTTGAGGACCACGTCGGCGCCGCCCAGGCTCTCCAGGCCGTCGCGCAGGAAGTCGGGGTTGAAGCCGATCTCGAACGCCTCGCCGCTGAACGGCACGGGGACGGTCTCGCGCGCCTCGCCGACGTCGGGCGTCTGGGCCGACACGGTCACCTCGCCGTCGGAGAAGGCCAGCCGCAGGGGCGCGTTCTTCTGCGCCAGCAGGCTGATGCGCCGCACGACCTCGGTCAGCTCGTCGCCCGAGAGCTTGAGCTCGTGCTCGAAGGCCTCGGGCAGCAGCTGGCGGTAGTTGGGGAACTGACCGTCGATCAGCCGCGACGAGAGCACGGCGCCGCCGGCCTGGAAGACGACCTGATTGGCGCCCACCCCGACCGTGAGCCGGTCGCCGGCGCCCTGGGCCAGGCGCGCCAGCTCCTGCAGCGCGCGCGCCGGGACGTTGGCCTCGAACGAGCCGTCCAGCGCCTCCTCCAGCGTCGTGCGCTTGACGCTGAGCCGGTAGGAGTCGGTGGCCACCATCTGGAGCTCCTGGCCCGACGCCGACACGAGGATCCCGGTCAGGACGGGACGCGTCTCGTCGCGCGAGGCGGCGCGGGCCACGGTCTGGATCGTGTCGACGAACGCCTGGGCCGGCACCGAGACCGTGGCGTCGCCCGGCGCCTCGGGCAGCGGCGGGAAGTCCTCGGCGCGCAGGGTGCGGATGTGGAACGTGGCGCCGCCCGAGGCGATCTCCACGTCCTGCTCGGCCGCGCGCAGCTCCAGCGTCACCTCGGAGGACGGCAGCGCGCGGACGACGTCGAGCAGCAGGCGCGCCGGGAGGACGACGTCGCCGTCGCGCTCGACCGTGGCCTCGAGGGGGACGCGCAGGCCGACCTCGAGGTCGGTGGCGCGCAGCTCGACGGAGTCGCCGGAGGCGTGGAGCTGGACGCCGGAGAGGGCCTGCACGGCGGTGTGGGTCGACGCGACGCGGGCCACGGCCTGGAGCTGGCCGAACAGCGTCTCGCGAGAAGTCGACAGCTTCATGGAAGAGGACTGGGAGGAATGGTTGTCATAGGAGTGTTCGGAGGGTGGAAGGTCGGCGGAAACGGCGGTGGCTGCTGGCATTTGGCTGTGGAGTCGGGGTGGACAAGTGTGTCATCCCGGCCGGTCGCCATCGGCCCCGTGGAGGCGCTCGGAGAGCGACCGGGCGAGGTGCTCGGCGGCGGGGTCGGAGGCGATGCGCGCGCGGGCGCGCTTGACGGCGTACAGGACGGTGGCGTGGTCGCGGCCGCCGAAGGCGCGGCCGATGGCGGGGAGGGTGGCGTCGGTGAGCTCGCGCGCCAGGTACATGGCGAGCTGGCGCGGCCACGAGACGCGCGCGGTGCGGCTGGGCGAGGCGAGCTCCTCGGGCGCCAGGCCGCACGCCTCGGCGACCGCGGCCTGGATGGCGGGGACGGTCGCGGCGCGGCGCGGGCGCGTCTCGGGGTAGAGCTTGTCCAGCACGTGGGCGACGAGCTCGGGCGTGATCGGCTCGCCGGGATGGCGCAGGGAGTGGAAGGCGGCGACGCGGACCAGCGCGCCCTCCAGGGCCCGGACGTTGTCGGTGACCCGGTCGGCGATCACCTCCAGCGCGCGCGGGTCGATGTGGCCCAGGCGGTCGTGGCCGGCGCGCTTGCGCAGGATCGTCAGGCGCGTGTGCGGGTCGGGCGCGGCGATGTCGGCGACCAGGCCGGACTCGAAGCGCTCGCGCAGGCGCTCCTCCAGCGCCTGCATGTCGCGCGGCAGGCGGTCCGACGTGAGGACGAGCTGGCCTCCGGTGTCGTGCAGCGCGTTGAAGGTGTGGAAGAACTCCTCCTCGGTCCGGGCCTTGTCCTCGAGGAACTGGATGTCGTCGATGAGCAGGACGTCGGTGCCCCGGTAGGCCTCCTTGAAGCGCGCGACGTCGCCCTGGCGCAGCGCGGTGACGAACGCGCTGGTGAACGCCTCCACCGTGGTGTGGCGCACGCCGAGGCCGCCGCCGTGGGCGCGGACGTAGTGGCCGATCGAGTGCAGCAGGTGGGTCTTGCCGACGCCCGGCGGGCCGTAGAGGAAGAGGGGGTTGTAGGCCTGGCCGGGCTGCTCGGCCACCGCGAGCGCGGCCGCGTGGGCCAGGCGGTTCCCGTCCCCGATGACGAACTGGTCGAACGTGTAGCCGGGGT
>DATLOP010000204.1:0-2227 GCA_035536255.1 Solirubrobacteraceae bacterium | reverse complement strand
GGGGTAGATCGCCTGCAGCTCGCGGCCCAGGATGTACAGCGGCATCTGCGGGCCCGGGACGTTCGTGACCACGAGGTTGAAGAAGCGCTGGCGGGCGGTCAGCCGGGCGGCCTGGGACATGATCGTCGGCGGGGCGAAGTCGGCCAGCTCGGTCAGCACCTGGGCCCCGACGGCCTGGCCGGAGTGCTTGAGCTCGGACATCGCGTCGTGCACCACGCCGAAGCACTCCACGGGGTCCTGGATCCGCACGGGCAGCGGCGCGTACATGGTCGCGACCTGGTTGCCCAGGGCGCCGCGATCGGCGTCCGCGCGCACCGACACCGGGACCATCGCCTTGAGCTCCATCTCCGAGGTGTCCTCGCCGCGCGCGCGCAGGAAGCGCCCCAGCGCGAGCGTGACCGCGGTGAGGACCACGTCGTTGACCGTGCCGCCCAGCGCGTCCTTGATGTCCTTGAAGCGCCGCAGGTCGCCGTCCACCCACGTGAACCGGCGGTGCGGCCCGATGTCCACGTTCAGGGGACTGGGCGGCGCCCCCCCGCCGGCCCAGGCGAACGCGCCCACCGCCGCCGCGGCCTCGCGCGCACGGTCGATGGCCTGGCGCGGCCCGCGGATCAGCGCCCGCACGCCCCGCGCCATCTCGGCCGGAACGGTCGCCCGCTCGAGCAGCGCCTCGGCCAGCAGCTGGGCGTCGCTCGGCATCGGTCGCGGGACCCACGGCTCGGGGTCGGGGATCGGCGGCGGCTCGGGCTGGGTGTCGAACAGCACGGTCGCGATGTCCACGCCCGACACGCCGTCCACCAGCGCGTGGTGGGTCTTGGTCACCAGGGCGAAGCGCTCGCCGGCCAGGCCGAGGACGAGGTTGATCTCCCACAGCGGCTTGTCGCGGTCCAGGGCCTGCGAGAACAGGCGGCCGCTCAAACGCTTGAGCTCGGTCTCGGTGCCCGGCCGCGGGAGGCCGCTGTGGCGCACGTGGAAGGTGACGTTGAAGTGCGGGTCGTCGACCCAGACCGGGCGGCCCTGCTGGAACGGGACGTGGGCCAGGCGCTGGCGGTAGCGCGGGACCAGCGGCAGCCGGCGCTCGATGTGCTCGACCAGGTCGTCGTACGCGGGCGGCTCGCCGGCGAACACCAGCGTCGACCCGACGTGCATGTGGGACGCGTCGCGCTCGAGGTGCAGGAACGACGAGTCGAGCCCCGTCAGCCGGTCCGGATTGGCCACGCGCCGATTCTACGTCGATAGGCTCGCGCGCGCCATGGCCGCACCCGATCCCTTCCTGGCCACGATGGGCGACCTGTACCGCAGCCACCGCGAGCGGCTGCCCGCGGGGACGCTGTGGTTCGACGCGCACACCCACACGGGGTTCAACGATCCCGACGGGTTCAAGGCCTCGGCGCAGGAGATCGTCGCCGGGCTCGACCAGGCCGGTCAGGCCCACGCGCTGGTCTTCACGACGATGGAGCCGGACGGCTACCCGGCGGCCAACGACCGGGTGATCGCCGAGGCCGCGGCGTCCGGCGGGCGGCTGCGCGCGCTGGCCCGGCTGGACCCCGCGCGCGACCCGGTGGGGGAGGCCGTGCGCTGCCTGGACGCGGGCGCGGTCGGCCTCAAGCTGCACCCGCGCGCCGAGGGGTTCTCGATGCACACGCCGGGCGTCGAGGACATCGTCGCGCTGGCCGGCGAGCGCCGGCTGCCGATCGTCATCCACGCCGGGCGCGGGATCCCGGCGCTGGGACGCGACACGGTGGAGCTGGCCCGCCGCCACCCCGGGGCGCGGCTGATCCTGGCCCACGCCGGGATCAGCGACCTGTCGTGGATCTGGCGCGACGCCCTCGAGCTGCCCAACCTGTTCTTCGACACGGCGTGGTGGAACATCGCGGACCTGATCGCGCTGTTCGCCATGGTCCCGCCGGGCCACATCCTGTACGCCAGCGACATGCCCTACGGGCACCCGGTCTTCAACGGGCTGGCGCTGATCCGCTGCGGCCAGGCGGTGGGCCTGCCGGTCGAGGCCATCGCGCAGATCGCCGGCTCCCACCTGGCCCACCTGCTCGACGGGGGCGACCCGCTGGACCTCGGTCCGGCGCCCGGGCCGCCCCGGGAGGCGGCGCCCGCCATGACCCCGCGCGTCGTGGCCCACCTGACCGGGGCCGTGGCCCGCACCATGGGCGGCGGCGACCCGGCCGAGCCGCTCGCCCTGGCCCGCCTGGCCTGCGACGTCCCCGACGAC
>DATLOP010000203.1:0-2624 GCA_035536255.1 Solirubrobacteraceae bacterium | reverse complement strand
GGTCGGTGCCCTGCGCGAACTTCGGCAGCTCGTCGCACGGGCGGCAGTCCGCGCCGAAGGTGAAGCGCCCGCCGCCGTTGCCCGAGACCAGGTCGACGGCGTGGGTCTCCAGGAAGTGCGGGACCTCGTGGAAGCGGACCTTCAGCGACCCGATGTCCAGCTCGTCGGCGGTCTCGTACTCGCGCATGTCGAACGCCTTCTCGACCAGGTCCTCGTTGCCCCACGAGCCCACGACCTGGCGGATCACGTCGCGCCCGCCCGACGGGACGTGCAGGGCGGGCCGCGCCGGCGAGTCGGTCCCCGGCCAGCGGTCGACGGGCACCGGCTGCTGGCGCGGAGCGTAGGTCAGCGCGTAGGAGTACGGGACGAGGTCGAGGAAGTGGTCGGCGTGCATGTGCGAGATCACCACGGCGTCGACGGCCACGTAGTCCAGGAACCGGCGCAGCTTGGAGAACACGCCGTTGCCGCAGTCCAGGAGCAGCGTCGTGTTCCCGTCCTCGACGAGATAGCCGCTGCAGGCGCCGCCGGCGTCCTGCCTGGAAGGGCTCTTGCCCAGAACGGTTATGCGCACTCCGGTAACTCCCTCGCGGGGGACTTTACCCCCGCCGCAGCGCCGCGGTGCTAGCCGGCGTGCAGGGCGGCCTGGTCCTGAGCGGAGGGGAAGGCCCAGGCGGCCCGGGGACGCTCCTGGCGGAAGGCGAAGCGCAGCTGGCTCGGCGGGCGCAGGCCCTCCGGGCTGTCGGGCCGGAAGGTCGCGCAGGGCTCGTCGAGCTGGAGCGCGCAGAGCATGTGGGCCCGGAAGAAGCAGTCCTCGCAACGGGGCTTCGGTGTCTGTCGCTTCGCCATGCGGGCGGCATTAGAACACGGCGCTCGCGCGGCGTCATCCCGTCGATCCCGCAAAGCGCGCGGGTTTTGACTTTGCGGGTGCGAAGACGCCGCACTCTGGGAACGTTTGGCGCCCATGGAGATCCTCGTGACCGGCGCCAGCGGGTTCGTCGGCTCGGCGCTGATCCCGCGGCTGCGCGCCGACGGGCACCGCGTGCGGGCCTTCGCGCGCGACCCGGCGCGCCTGGACCCGCCCGCCGGCGTCCCGGTCCACGTCGGCGACGTGGTCACCGGCGCCGGGCTGCCGGAGGCGCTGGCGGGCTGCGAGGTCGCCTACTTCCTCGTCCACTCGATGGAGCCCGGCGACGACTCCTTCGCCGACCGCGACCGCCGGGCCGCGCAGGCGTTCGCGGGGGCGGCGCGCGAGGCGGGCGTGCGGCGCGTGATCTACCTCGGCGGCCTGGTCCCGCAGGGCGTCGCGGCCTCGCGCCATCTGGCCAGCCGCCTGGAGGTGGAGGAGATCCTGCTCGACGCGTCCCCCGAGTCCGTGGCCCTGCGCGCCTCGATCGTGATCGCCGCGCGCTCGCGCTCCTTCCGCTTCCTCGTGCGCATCGTCGAGCGCCTCCCCGTCCTGGCGCTGCCCGCGTGGCGCGACAACCGCACCCAGCCGATCGACGGCCGCGACGTCCTGGAGCTCCTGGCCCGCGCCGCCGTCGTCCCCGAGGCGGCCGGGCGCTCGCTGGACATCGCCGGGCCCGACGTCCTGTCCTACGGCGCGATGATCGAGCGCATCCGCGACCTCATGCTGCTCGGGCGCCCGTCGGTGGAGATCGCCCGCACGGCGACCGGGATCGCCAGCCGGGTCGGCGCCGTGATCGCCGGCGAGGCGCACGACCTCGTGGGCCCGCTGATGGAGGGGCTGACCAACGACCTGCTGCCCCGCGACGACGTCGCGTCCGGCCTGCTCGGGGTGCGCCTGCACCGCTTCGACGCCGCGGTCGAGCGAGCGCTGCGCGAGTGGGAGGAGCGCGAGCCCCTGGCGGCTCGTTAGGGTCGTCGGGCCGTGAGCCGCGTCACCGCCTCGATCGACATCGCCGCGCCGCCCGAGCGAATCTGGGAGGTGGTGATGGATCCCGACCGCCTGGGCGACTGGGTCTCGATTCACCGCGACGTCGAGAAGGTGTCCGACCGCCCGCTGCGCGACGGCTCGACGCTGGAGCAGAAGCTGTGCCTGCGCGGCGTCAACTTCCACGTGCGCTGGAAGGTGGCGCAGGCGCGCCCGGGCGAGGAGGTGGTGTGGGACGGCCGCGGCCCCGCGCGCTCCAAGGCCCACACCGCCTACCGGCTGGCGCCCAACGGCGACGGCGGCACCACCTTCCACTACGAGAACGAGTTCAAGGCCCCGCTGGGCCCCCTGGGCGCGGTGGCCAGCCGCGCGCTGGTCGGCGGGCTGCCCGAGCGCGAGGCCAGGGCGACGCTGGCCAACCTCAAGCGGGTGGTCGAGGCCGATGCGGGCTGAGCGCGGACGCGGCTACTAGGCCGCGCGGGGCCCGCCCTCGTAGCGCACCGCCGCGGCGGCCAGGGCGGCCCGCTCGTCGGCGTCCAGCGCGGCGTCGAGGACCTGCTGCACGCCGCCGGCGCCGACGACGACCGGCACGCCGGTCAGGGCGCCGTCGATGCCCAGCTCGCCCTGGCAGAGGATCGTGCACGCGGCGACCGACCGCGTGTCGCGGACCACGGCGTCCACGACGGCGGCCGTGGCCGCGGCCACGGTGCGCGGCCCGGCCGGCGGGCCGGTG
>DATLOP010000202.1:0-3106 GCA_035536255.1 Solirubrobacteraceae bacterium | reverse complement strand
GGCGGCCACGCCGGCGAAGTAGTCCTCGACGAGCGCCTCGACCAGAGCCTCCTTGGTGGGGAAGTGGCGATAGACCGTCCCCACGCCGACCCCGGCGCGCCGGGCCAGGTCCTCCATCTGCGCGTCGAGCCCCGACTCGGCGAAGGCCTCGCGCGCCGCTTCCATGATCCGCTCACGGTTGCGTCGCGCGTCGGCGCGCAGCGGGCGCTCCGGCGAGGGGGACAGCGGGGGGCTTGACAAGCGGAATCGTCCTTCCGTATAGTGAGCGAAACCGGAACTCCGCTTCCGATTGTACCGATAGGAACCATCGACGCAAGGGAATTCGCCATGACCGTCGCCGACCTCACCGACCCGACCGACAAGCGCCGCTGGTACGCGCTCGCCCTGCTGGCCGTCGCCCAGTTCGTCGTCGTCCTCGACGCCTCGATCGTCAACGTCGCCCTCCCCTCGATCGGGGAGGACCTGAAGTTCTCCCAGGAGAATTTGGCCTGGGTCGTCAATGCCTACGTCCTCACGTTCGGCGGCTTCCTGCTGCTCGGCGGGCGGATGGCCGACCTCCTCGGCCGCCGCCGCGTGTTCATCGGCGGCCTGATCCTGTTCGCCGTCGCCTCGCTGGCCGGCGGTTTCGCGCAGACCGAGGGTCAGCTGATCGCCGCCCGCGCGGTCCAGGGCCTCGGCGCGGCGATCCTGTCCCCGGCCGCCCTGTCGATCGTCACCACGATCTTCTCCGAGGGCGCCGACCGCAATCGCGCCCTGGGCGTGTGGGGCGCCGTCGCCGGCTCCGGCGGCGCGGCGGGCGTGCTGCTCGGCGGCGTGCTGACCGACGCGCTGGGCTGGGAGTGGGTGCTGTTCGTCAACGTGCCGATCGGCGTCGGCGCCGCGGTCCTGGCCACGCGCCTGATCCCCGAGAGCCGGGCCGAGCAGGAGGGCAAGCGCTCGTTCGACGTGGCGGGAGCGCTCACGGTGACCGCCGGCCTCTCGCTCCTCGTCTACGCGCTGGTAGACGCGACGGACGCCGGCTGGGGCTCGACCCAGACGATCGCGCTGCTCGCCGTCGCGGTGGCGCTGCTCGCCGCCTTCGTGGCGATCGAGCTGCGCGCCGCCCAGCCGCTGGTCCCGTTCCGCTTCTTCCGGCTGCGCACGGTGACCGGCTCGAACGTCGTCGCGCTGCTCATCGGCGCGTCGCTGTTCTCCATGTTCTTCTTCATCTCGCTGTACATGCAGCAGGTGCTGGGCTACGAGCCGCTCAAGGCCGGCCTGGCCTACCTGCCGCTGGCGCTGACGATCATGGCCTCGGCCGGCGTCGCGTCGCAGCTGACGACCCGCGTGGGCTTCAAGCCCGTGCTGATGGTCGGCCTGCTGTTCGTGGCCGGCGGCCTGGTGTGGTTCTCGCAGGTCTCGCCGGGCGGCACGTACGTCGGGGACGTCCTCGGCCCATCGCTGCTGGCCGCGATCGGGCTGGGCCTGTCCTTCGTGTCGGTGACGATCGGCGCCGTGGCCGGCGTGACCGAGCACGACTCCGGGCTGGCCAGCGGCCTCATCAACACCACGCAGCAGATCGGCGGCGCGCTGGGCCTGGCGATCCTGGCCACGGTGGCCAACTCGCGCACCGACGACGTGATGTCGGCCACCGGCGGGAACCCCGCCGGGCTGGCGAACGCGCTGACCGAGGGCTTCCAGTCCGCGTTCGCGGTCGGCGCCGGGTTCGCGCTGCTCGGCCTGGGCCTGGCCTTCGTGCTGATCCGGGGGCGCGACAGCCGCGAGCACGTCGAGCGGGCGGCGGGCGAGCCGCGGCCCGTGCAGGCGTCGGCCTAGGGTCGGGCAAGAGAAAAGACTGGGGTGGCAACCCCGGTGCGCCGGGGGCCCGCGGGGCGTACATTCGTGTTCGTCCGGTTGGCACCACGGAGGGAAAGCTTTCTGGGCCTGGACGGCGACGCGGCGGGCAGGGATGCCCGCCGTTCGCATCTCCGGACTCCCGTCACCCGCCGTAGCGCCCCGTGTTGCGCGCGTCGTGGCGGAAGGACGGCCACTCGGCCCCGCTTCCCGCCGGCGCCGGCGTGTCCCACGCGAACAGCCAGCCGTCGCGCGTCACCGCGACGACCTCGGTTCGCCGGTCGCCGTCCACGTCGCCCGCCGCCGCGGCGGCGAGCAGCCAGCCCGCCGCGTCGCGCGGCCAGCCCGCGGGCTCCGAGCCGTCCTCCCGGAACGCGTGCAGGCGGTTGCCGCTCCCGCCCGCCAGCACCTCGGCGCGCCCGTCGCCGTCGACGTCGGCCGCCACCGGCGCGTGCACGATCTGCCAGCCCTCGATGGGACGCGGGAAGGCGTCCAGCCAGTCGCCGCTGCGCGCGTCCCAGCCGCCGAGCAGGTGCTCGAACTCCAGCCGCGCCGCCGGCGACTGCTGCGCGGCGGCCAGGCGGAAGTCCACGGCGCCCGACAGGAAGCGCAGCGGCCCGCCGGGCGACAGTCGCGCGAACGCCGCGTTGGCGCCCAGGGCGACGATGCTCGGCGCGCGCGCGGGCGACGCGCCGCCGCGTCCCGTCGTGGCGAAGTGCGCTGCGCCCGAGCGCTCCATCCGCCGGCCGTCGCCGCGGTAGAGCTCGGGCGACCCGGTGAACGGGGCCACGGCCACCTCGTCGCGGCGGTCGCCGTCCACGTCGGCCAGCGTGGGGGAGACCGGCACGCCCTCGCCGACCACGGGGACGGAGTCCGCGGCCAGCGCCTCCGGACGCACGGGCCACCCGGGCAGGGGCTGCCCGCGCGCGTTCCACGCGTACACGCGGCCCGACGTCGCGGGCGTGGAGCCGTACGCCTCGCCGGTCCCCTCGACCACGTCCGGGGAGCCGTCCCCGTCCAGGTCGCCGATCGCCGGCGACGAGACGATCTTGGCCGCGTCGCCCCCGTCGCGGGCGAGCACCGGCCAGCCGGGGAGCGGGCGCCCGTCCCCGCGCAGCGCGTACACGGCCTGGTCGCCCGCGCCGACGACGACGTCCAGGCGCCCGTCGCGGTCCAGGTCGGCCAGGGTCACGCCGACGAGGACAGATCGGTCCTCCACCCGGGTCCGGAAGCTGCCGTCGCCGTTGTTCAGCAGGACCCCGAGCCCGCGCAG
>DATLOP010000201.1:0-4143 GCA_035536255.1 Solirubrobacteraceae bacterium | reverse complement strand
AGCGTGAGCTGTCAGCGTCAGCTAGCCGACCTGGGAGACGCGCCCGTAGTTGATGCAGCTCGCAGCGCTGGTGCCGCGGCCGTTCTGGCGCACCACGCCCTCGACGATGAGGTTCGTGCCGAGCTTCTGGATGTTCAGCGTGAACAGGTTCGAGCCGGCGATCGTGAAGTTGGCCGACTGGTTGTTCGCCAGGATCGTCGCACCCACGCCGGCCCCTCCGCCCGAGCCGGTGGCGCGGGCGAACTCGATCGTCTGGCCGGACGTGTTGCCGAAGGCGATCGTCGTCCGCGGGTCCTCGACACCCTGCGTGTTGTTCTCGTCCGCGCACGTGGCCGTCACGGTCCCGAAGCCCGGGATCGTCGCGATGACGAACGGGGTCTCCTGCCCGTTGTCGATCACGTCCGCGTTGCGGCCGAACACGCGCTCGCGCGCGACCCCCGGGTCGAGGTACTGCGCCGGGATCGTCCCGGCGGCCCCGCCCAGGCGGCGCGTGGCCACCAGCTTGCCGGCGGCGTAGCCGTTGCTGGCCCCGGCCGAGACGGCGCTCTTGCCGTCCACCGCGCCCGCGTTGCGGGCGAAGCTGATCACCGCGGCCGCCGAGCCGGTGGTGGCGAACACCAGCGCCACGACCGCGACGATCATCGCGGGCGACGGCGTGCGAAGGAACTTCCTCATCGGGCCTCCCATGGTCGTTGTCCTCGGTCCCACAACCCACGGGTCAGGCCGAAGTCGCGCCCGGCTAGGCTCCGCCGGGTGGCCGAGGAGGTCGAGATCAAGGTCCGCGACGACGGGCCCTACAAGGTGACCGGGCCGGTGCGCCTGGTCGACGCCGACGGCGGGGTGTTCGAGGTCGAGGCGGGGCGGGCCATCGCGCTGTGCCGCTGCGGGCGCTCGGCGACCAAGCCGTTCTGCGACGCCTCGCACAAGGCGACCGGCTTCGCCTCCTGCCCCCGGGCCTGAACCGTCCCCGCCGTCGCCTAGTCTCGGGCGATGGCGCGTGCCGCGACGCTTCACGTCTGCTCCGGGTGCGGGCACAGCTCTCCGAAGTGGTTCGGGCAGTGCCCCGGCTGCGCGGAGTGGAACACGCTGGTCGAGGAGGCCGCGCCCGCCCCGGCGGGCCGGCGCGCCGGCCGGCCGGCGCCCTGCGCCCTGCGCCCCGTGCCCCTGTCCGAGGTCACCGCTCCCGCGGTGCCGCGTCTGGAGACGGGGATCGGCGAGCTGGACCGGGTGCTCGGCGGCGGGCTGGTCCCCGGCTCGCTGGTGCTGCTCGGCGGGGCGCCGGGAATCGGGAAGTCCACCCTGACCGCCATGGCGCTGGGGCGCCTGGCCGCGGCGGGGCGGCGCACGCTCTACGTCACGGGCGAGGAGTCGCCGGCCCAGGTCAAGCTGCGCGCGCAGCGGCTGGGGCCCGACGCGCTGCGCGTCCCGATCGTGGCCGAGACGGCGCTGGAGCCCGTCGTGGCCACGCTGGAGGCCGAGGCGCCCGACGTCTGCGTGATCGACTCGGTGCAGACGCTGCGCGCCGCGGGCCTGTCCGGCGCGGCGGGCTCGGTGGGCCAGGTGCGCGAGGTGGCCGACCGCGTGGCCGACGTGGCCAAGCGCCGCGGGGTCGCGGTCGTCCTGGTCGGCCACGTGACCAAGGAGGGGGCCCTGGCCGGCCCGCGCGTGCTCGAGCACCTCGTCGACTGCGTCCTGCAGTTCGAGGGCGAGCGCGAGCGCACCTACCGCACGCTGCGCGCGCTGAAGAACCGCTTCGGCTCGACCGACGAGGCGGGCGTGTTCGAGATGCGCGACGACGGCCTGGCCGAGGTGCTCGACGCCTCGGCGCGATTCGTCCAGGGCGCGACCCGCGGCCCCGGCAGCGTGATCCTGGCCGCCATGGAGGGCTCGCGCCCGCTGCTGGTGGAGGTCCAGGCGCTGGTCTCCCCGTCCGAGCTGGTGCCCCCGCGCCGGGTGTGCGCGGGGATCGACCGCAACCGCCTGGCCCTCGTCCTCGCCGTCCTGGCGCGACACGCCGACGTGGGGACCGGCACGGCCGACGTCTTCGTCAACGTCGCCGGCGGGGTGCGCGTGGACGAGCCGGGGGCCGACCTGGCCGTCGCCCTGGCCGTGGCGAGCGCGGCGCGCGGCGCGCCCGTGGCCGCGCCGGCGTGCTTCGGCGAGCTCGGCCTGACCGGCGAGGTGCGGCCCGTGGGCCACGCCGAGCGCCGCCTGGCCGAGGCCGCCCGCTTCGGCCTGGACCCGGTGGTCTCGCCCGACTCGGCGCCGGATCTGCGGGGCGCGCTGCGCGCCGCGCTGCCCCGTCCCGCGCGGGTTGCCGCTTGACAGCGAAAAACCGCCGGAAAAACCGGAGCAAATGTCCGCTAAAATCAGCGGTCCGATGGCGTCGCGAACCGGGGAAGAGCTCTCAGAGCTCGAGAGCAGACAGGAACCCCGGCTCGTAAAGGCGCTCGAGATGGTCGCGCCGGGGACCTCCCTGCGCGAGGGGATCGACCACATCCTGCACGCCAGCACCGGCGGGCTGATCCTGGTCGGCGACCCCGACGAGCTGTCGTTCCTCTACAGCGGCGGCATCAAGCTCGACGTCGACTACACGCCCGCCCTGCTCTACCAGGTGGCGAAGATGGACGGGGCGATCATCCTCAACCAGAACGTGACCAAGATCGTCTGGTCCAACGTGCAGCTGATGCCCGACCCGACGATCCTCTCGGTCGAGACCGGCACCCGCCACCGCACCGCCGAGCGCGTGTCCAAGCAGACCGACGCCGTGGTCATCGCGTGCTCCCAGCGCCGGCAGGTCGTGTCGCTCTACGTGGACGGCGCGAAGTACATCATGGTCGACATCCCCGTCGTGCTGGCCAAGGCCAACCAGGCGCTGGCCACGCTGGACAAGTACCGCACCCGCCTCGACCAGGTCTCCACCCGCCTCACCGCCCTGGAGTTCGAGGGCGGCGCCACGCTGCACGATGTCCTCACCGTCCTCCAGCGCGCCGAGCTGGTGACGCGCATGGCGGTCGAGATCGAGCGCTACATCGTCGAGCTGGGCACCGAGGGGCGCCTGATTGAGATGCAGCTCGACGAGACGATGGTCGGCGTGGCCGCCGACAAGTCGGCGCTCGTCCACGACTACCTCGTCGAGGACTCCGACGAGGCGTACGCCACCGTGCTGGACCAACTTGCCCGCCTGCCCCACCAGGACCTGCTGGACTTCGGTCGCCTGGCCGAGCTGCTCGGCTACGACCGCAAGGTCAACACGCTCGACTACCCGGTGTCGCCGCGAGGCCATCGCATCCTCGGGCGCATCCCGCGGCTGCCCAAGCTCGTGGTGGCCGAGATCGTGCGGGAGTTCGGCCGGCTCGACGAGATGCTCGCGGCGACCGACGCCGAGCTGGAGTCCGTCGAGGGCGTGGGCGAGATCCGGGCGAAGGACATCCGCGAGGGCCTTCGCCGGTTGCAGGAGATCAACCTCGTGGACCGCTACCTGCAGACATAGACACGAACAACGGAGGACGTCATTCCGCAAGCCACAGTCGAAGAGAACGTCGAGGACCTCGAGGTCGAGGTCGAGGTCGAGGTCGAGAACATCGCCTTCGAGGTGGGAGACAACGTCGTCTACCCGCACCACGGAGCCGGCCAGGTCCTCAAGAAGGAGCGCAAGGAGATCTTCGGTGAGAAGCGGGAGTACCTCACCATCAAGATCCTCCACAACGACATGACCGTGATGGTCCCGTGCGACAACGCCGGCAAGGCGGGCCTGCGCCGGGTCATCGACGAGGTCACGGTCAAGAAGGTGCTGGCCGTGCTCCAGGACGACGTCTCGGAGATGCCCAAGAACTGGAATCGCCGGTTCAAGCACAACCGCGACAAGATCAAGACCGGCGACATCTACGAGCTCGCCGAGGTCGTGCGCAACCTGGCGATCCGCGAGCACGAGAAGGGGCTCTCCACGGGTGAGAAGCAGATGTTCACCCGCGCCAAGAAGATCCTGGCGTCCGAGCTGAGGTACGCGCTGGACAAGGGCGAGGAGGAGGCCGAGGAGCACCTCGACGACCTCCTGGCCACCTCGGCCAGCGGCAAGGTCGCCGTCTAGCGAACTCTCATGGCGGTGGCGCTGCTCGTCGCCGCCGGCAGTGGCGAACGCCT
>DATLOP010000200.1:0-2396 GCA_035536255.1 Solirubrobacteraceae bacterium | reverse complement strand
GCGGCGCTGCTCGCCGCGGGCTGCCTGTACTGCGCGGCCGCCGCGCCCGCGGGGGCGGCGAGGACGGTTACGAGCGCGCCGCTCGCGCCTGCTCGGGCCACGACCGCCACCACCCCGCCGGACCCCAACGGGCTCACCACGCCCGCCACCCAGGACCGCCCGCCACCCGGCCACGTCCGCTCGGCCGACCAGGTCGAGGCCGCGGCCCGCCGGGTCCCGCGGATCGCCGAGATGCTGCGCCGCCACCGGGGCCACACCGCGACGGTGTACATGAAGGGCGCCGAGCGCTGGCAGGTGTCGTTCTTCGACCCGCTGCGTGCGGGCAAGCCGCGCAAGGAGATCGGCCAGGTGCTGATCGACGACCGCACCGGCGCGGTGCTCGAGGCGTGGACCGGCCACCAGGTCCCGTGGTCGATGGCGCGCGGGTACCCGGGCGCGTTCGGGCGCAAGGCCAACGCCTGGTACCTGTGGATCCCGCTGTGCGTGCTCTTCGTGCTGCCCTTCGTGGACCCGCGCCGCCCGTTCCGGCTGCTGCACCTCGACCTGCTCGTGCTGGTCGGCTTCTCGGTCTCGCTGGCCTTCTTCAACCACGGCGAGATCGGCCTGTCCGTGCCCCTGGCCTACCCGCCGCTCGTGTACCTGCTGGTGCGCATGCTGACCACGGCCTTCGGCCGCGGTGCCCCGTCGCGCCCGCGCCGCGGGCCGCCGCGGCCGATCCGCCTGCTCGTCCCCGCGACGTGGCTGGCCGTGGCGATCGTGTTCCTGCTGGGCTTCCGCTGGGCGCTGAACGTCGCCAACTCCAACGTGATCGACGTCGGCTACGCGGGCGTGATCGGCGCCGACAAGCTGATGGACGGCACGCGCCTGTACGGCGCGTTCCCGAGCGACAACCAGCACGGGGACACCTACGGCCCGGCCGTCTACTACGCCTACGTCCCGTTCGAGCAGGCGCTGCCGTGGAGCGGGCGCTGGGACGACCTGCCGGCCGCCCACGCCGCGGCGATCTTCTTCGACGCGCTGACGGCGCTGCTGCTGTTCCTGCTGGGCCGCCGCGTCCGGGGCCCCACCCTGGGCATCGCCCTGGCCTACGGGTGGGCGGCCTTCCCGTTCACGCTCTACGCGCTGAACTCCAACTCCAACGACGCGCTGGTCGCCGCGCTGGTCGTGCTCGCGCTGCTGGTCGCGTCGCATCCGGTGCCGCGCGGGGCGGTCACGGCGCTCGCCGGCCTGACCAAGTTCGCGCCGCTCGCCCTGGGCCCGCTCTTCGCGACGTACCGCGAGCCCGGAGCCGACCGCTCGCGGGTCGCGGAGATCGCGTGGTTCGCCGCCGCCGCCGCGTCGACCGCGGCGGCGGTGCTGCTCCCCGCCTTCCTCGGCGCGGGGTTCGGCGTCTTCTGGGAGCGCACGATCGAGTTCCAGCGCGAGCGCGGGTCCCCGTTCTCGGTCTGGGGCTTCCGGGAGGGCTACGAGACCGCGCAGCACGTGGTCCAGGCGGGCGCGGTGGTCCTCGCCCTGGTCGTGGCCCTCGTCCCGCGCCGGCGCGACGTGGTGACGCTGGCCGCACTGGCCGCCGCCGTCCTGGTCGCGGTGCAGCTCGGCGTGACGCACTGGTTCTACCTCTACGTCGTGTGGTTCCTGCCCCCCGTGCTGCTGGCCCTGCTGGGACGCGACCTGGTGGGCCGCGACGAGGCTACGCCGGCGGCGGCGCAACCAGCAGCTGCTCGATCGAGTCCGCCCGTCGCGGCGCCGACGCCGTGACGAGCACGGCGTTGAGCCACGGGTCCTCCTCTGAGGTCTCGAAGCGCGTGGGCATGTGCGTGGTCAGGGCGCGCAGGGCCTGGTCGCGCCGGACGCCGATCACCCCGCCGCGCGGGCCGGTCATCCCCACGTCGCTGATGTAGGCCGTCCCGCCGGGCAGCACGCGCGCGTCGGCCGTCGGGACGTGGGTGTGCGTCCCCACCACCGCGGTCACTCGTCCGTCCAGGTGCCAGCCCATCCCGACCTTCTCGCTCGTCGCCTCGGCGTGCAGGTCGACCAGCACGTGGTCGGCCTTGCCCTCCAGCGCGGCCAGCGCCGCGTCGGCCTCGGCGAAGACGGGGCGCCCGGCGCGCATGAACAGCTCGCCCTGGAGGTTGACCACCCCGAGCCGCACGCCCTCGCGCTCGACCACGCACCACCCGTGCCCGGGCTGGCTGCGCAGGAAGTTGGCCGGGCGCACGATCTCCGGGCGCGCGTCGAGGTACTCGTAGATCTCCGCGTGGCGGTAGGCGTGGTTGCCCAGCGTGATCGCGTCGGCGCCGGCCTCGAACAGCGCGTCCGCCGTCTTGGGGGTGATACCGACGCCGCCGGCGATGTTCTCCCCGTTGACGACGACGAAGTCGACGGCGTGCTGCGCG
>DATLOP010000199.1:0-4133 GCA_035536255.1 Solirubrobacteraceae bacterium | reverse complement strand
ACCGCCACCCAGCGCCCGTCGGGCGACAGCGCGAGGTCGCGGGCGCCCCCAGGCACCTCGAGCCGGTCCAGGACGCGCCGGCCCGCCGCGTCCCACAGGCGCACGGTGCTCGTCGCGCACGCCGCGGTGGCGGTGATCGTGCACTCCAGCGTGACCACCCGGCGCCCGCTCGGGGTGAAGAGGGCGTCGCGGACGTCGCCGGGGTGGCGCAGCGCAGGGGCGGCCTCCCGGGCGGCGTCGGCGGGGTCGAGGAAGCGCGCCGTGCCGTCGCGGCTCGCGGTCACCAGGCGGCGCCCGTCGCGCGACCACGTCACGGCGTTGACCTGGTCGCCGTGGTCGCGCCAGCGCCACTGGCCCGCGAAGTCGTTGACGAGCACGGCCGCGCCGTCCGCCACCGCGAGGCGCGCGCCCCGCGGGTCGAACGCCATGTCCTGCGTGAAGCCGGTGGTGAGGACGCTCGCCTCGTCGCCCCCCATGACGGCGCCCGTCCTCGTGTTGACGATCTGGATCCGGTCGCGGCCGGACGACGCGGCCACCGGCCGCCGGGGGTGCAGCACGGCCGACTCGACGGCGCCCCGGTGGCGCAGCACCGCGACCGCCCGCCCCGGAGAGGACTCCAGCACGCGCACCTCGCCGTCGGCCGCGCGCGTCGCGACGTGGCGACCGTCGGGCGTCATGCGCACGTCGCGGATGTCCGCCCGCGTCCCGCGCACCACCAGGTCCTGCTCGCCGGTCTCGGTGAACCAGATGCGGGCGGTGCGGTCGAGGCCGACGGTCAGCAGCCGCCGCCCGTTGCGGCTCAGCACGGCCTGGGTGACCGTGTCCCCGTGCCCGCGCAGGACGTGCAGCTCGCGCCCCGTCCGCACGTCCCACACGCGGACGCGGTTGTCCGCGCCGCCGGTGACGACCCGTGAGCCGTCGCGGTCGATCTCGACGGCGCCGACCTCCGCGGGCTGGCGCAGCCGCCGCACGACCCGGCCGGTCTGCACGTCCCAAACCACGACCAGGCCGCCGCGCCGCGAGGACACTGCCCGGCGCCCGTCGCCCGACACGTCCGCCTTGGCCTGCCCGTCCGGCAGGCTGCGCTCGCGCCCCAGGCGGCGCCCGGCCAGCGGGTCGAAGGCCTGGATCGCGCCGTCGGCGTACGTGACGAGGAGGCGGCGGCCGTCGTGCGAGGCCTCGAAGCGCTCCCAGCGCTCGGGCCCGGCGATCGGGCGGCCGGCCCGGCCCGTCCGGGCGTTCCAGCCCCGGACGGTCCCGTCGTTCTGCACGCCGACGATCCGCGACCCGTCGTCGCTGAGGATCGCGCTCATCGCCCCGCGGCCGCGCACCTCGCGCACGAGCGACCCGTCGAGGCGATGGATCGCGAACCGCCCGTCGCCCCCGGACGTGGCGATCGCCTGGCCGGACGCCGCGAAGCGCACGACGGCGCCGCCCGGATGGCGGTCGACCCGCCGAACCCGGCCCGTGGCCCGGTCGCGCAGCAGCACGCGCCCATCGGCCACGGCGACGGCGGACCGGCGCCCGTCGGGGGACACGTCGAAGTCGGTGACCTTGCGCGGGCGCCAGACGTCCCGGGCCTGGAGGCTGGAGACGCCGCGACGCAGCGCCTCCTCGGCCTCCTCGGTATGGCCGAGCCGAACCGCCCGGATGGCCAGGCGGGTGGCCTGCTCGGGGTCGGCGTCGACCCGCAGCAGGCCCGCCACGGCCAGCGCGCGGGACTCGGCCTCCCTCTCGCGCTCCACCGCGTCCTCGCGCGCCAGGATCGCCAGCACGCCGAGCAGGACGGACGCGGCCAGGGCCACCGCGGTGCCGGCGAGCAGGGCGCGCGTCCGCCGGCCGCTGGCCCGCCGGCTCGCCGCCACGCACTCGCGCTGGAGCGCGGTCGGGGTCGGCTCGGCGCCCTCGCGCCAGGCGCTCAGCTCCTGCTCGGCGTGGCGCAGGTCGGCGCCGCGCAGCAGCAGCGAGCGGTCTCGGCCGCCGCGGTCCCACTCCGCCGCGCGGCCCAGCAGGCGGGTGTGGTCGCGGACCCAGTCGTGGTCGGTGTCGATCGCCCGCTCGAGCTTGCCGACCGACTCGTCGAAGTCGTCCACGCCCTCGCGGAAGAACACGTAGTTGCGGGAGGACAGCGCGTCCGGGACGTCGAGCCCCTCCACGTCCTGCAGCACGACGGGCACGATGCGCTTGCCGCTCTCCTCGGCGCGCGCGAGCTCGATCGCGCACTCCTCGGAGGCCAGGGAGCTCGGCGTGACCACGAACACGAACGCCCGCGACTGCTCGAGCCCCGCCGCCAGCTCGTCGCGCCAGCGCTGGCCCTCGGGGATGTCCTCCCAGTCCACCCACACGTCGCGGCCCCGCTCGGCCAGCGCCCCGTGCAGGCGGCGGACGAACGCGCTGTCCTTGCGCGAGTAGGAGATGAAGACGTCCGGCACCGGGCGAGACGCTACCGACCCGAGCACCCTGGCCGGTTATAGCGCTTTCGCTATGCTGGACACGTGAAATCCCCTGATCGCATAGTCCGCGAGGCGCGTTTGGCCGCCGGCCTCACCCAGGCCGAGCTCGCGCGGCGCATGGGGACCACGCAATCCGCCGTCGCGCGCCTGGAGGCGAAGGGGGCGAACCCCCGCATCCACACCCTCGAATCGGCGGTGCGCGCCACCGGCCGTCACATCGACGTCGTAACGCCCCATCGCCCGACGAGGAGCATCGACGACACGCTCATCGCACGCCGGCTGCGGATGACCCCCGCCGAGCGCCTTCGCGCGCTCGCGGAGATGCACCGCGGCGCACAGATCCTCCAGGGGGCCAGAGCCAATCCCCGTGCCTGATCCGCCTGACCCGTTCCCGATCAATCTGCTCCGGCGCCTGGTTGAGCGAGGCGTCGACTTCGTGGCGATCGGCGGCGTGGCGCTGACCGCGCACGGGTCGGCGCGCCACACGGACGATCTGGACATCTGCTACTCCAACGACCCGGTGAACCTCGACCTGCTCGGCGCGGTCCTGGTCGAGCTCGGCGCCAAGCTGCGCGGTGTCGACGAGGACGTGCCGTTCGTGCCGGACGGCCGCACGCTGCGCCGGACGGGGATCCTCACGCTCGACACCGCCGAAGGCCCGATCGACCTCCTGCTCCAGCCGGCCGGCGCTCCGCCCTACGAGGACCTGCGACGGCGGGCGGTGCGCATGGACCTCGGCGGCTTCGGCGTCCTCGTCGCGTCGCTCGACGACCTCGCCGCGATGAAGCGGGCGGCGGGCCGGCCGATCGACCTCGTCGACCTCGAGGAGATCGAGGTCATCCGGCGGCTGACCGAGGGCGGCTAGGAGGCCTTTTCCTGG
Source organism: Solirubrobacteraceae bacterium (assembly GCA_035536255.1). GTDB lineage: Bacteria > Actinomycetota > Thermoleophilia > Solirubrobacterales > Solirubrobacteraceae > AC-38. The sequence goes on along the minus strand of DATLOP010000199.1, from coordinate 800 downwards.
CGTTCCTCGGCGGGCTCCTCGTCCGGAGCCGCCTCGGTGACCAGCGTGGGCTTGAGGCCCTTGTCGATCGTCTCCTTGGTCACCGCGCACTTCTTGACGTCGCGGCGGGAGGGCAGCTCGAACTGGACCTCGAGGAGGACCTCCTCGATGATCGAGCGCAGGCCGCGGGCGCCGGTCTCGCGCTCCAGGGCCTTGTCGGCGATCGCGCCCAGGGCGTCGTCGGCGAAGACGAGCTCGATGCCGTCAAACGAGAAGAAGCGCTGGAACTGCTTGACCAGCGCGTTGCGCGGCTCGGTCAAGATCGTGACGAGATCGTCGCGGGAGAGCTGGTGGATCGCGCTCATCACCGGCAGGCGGCCGATGAACTCGGGGATCAGGCCGTAGGAGATGAGGTCCTCGGGCAGGCAGTGCTCGAAGACCTCGCCGGTGTCCTTGTTCATCTTCGGCTTGATGGCCGCGCCGAAGCCGATCCCCTTGTGGCCGATCCGCCGCTCGATCACCTTGTCGAGGTTGGCGAACGCGCCGCCGCACACGAACAGCACGTTGGTCGTGTCGATGGTCAGGAACTCCTGGTGCGGGTGCTTGCGCCCGCCCTGCGGCGGGACCGAGGCCTGTGTCCCCTCGAGGATCTTCAGCAGCGCCTGCTGGACGCCCTCGCCGCTCACGTCGCGCGTGATCGACGGGTTGTCGGCCTTGCGCGCGATCTTGTCGACCTCGTCGATGTAGATGATCCCCGTCTCGGCCTTCTTGACGTCGTAGTCGGCGGCCTGGATCAGCTTGAGCAGGATGTTCTCCACGTC
>DATLOP010000198.1:0-2519 GCA_035536255.1 Solirubrobacteraceae bacterium | reverse complement strand
CCGGCCCGGTCGACCAGGACGCGCTGGAGCGCAAGCTCTACGTCGCCCGCCGCTGCGCCGAGCGCGCCGCCGGGCCCGACCTGGTCATCCCCTCCTTCTCCTCGCGGACCATCGTCTACAAGGGGATGCTCACGTCGCTGCAGCTGGGGCGCTTCTTCCCCGAGCTGCGCGACGAGCGGGTGGCCAGCCGCGTGGCCGTCGTGCACTCGCGCTACTCGACCAACACCGTCCCCAGCTGGGAGCTGGCCCACCCGTACCGCCTGGTCGCGCACAACGGCGAGATCAACACGGTCATGGGCAACGTCAACTGGATGCGCGCGCGGGAGTCCTCGCTGCGCTCCGAGCTGTTCGGGGACGACCTGGAGAAGGTGCTGCCGGTCGTGCGCGCCGGGAACTCCGACTCCGCGACCTTCGACAACGTGCTCGAGCTGCTGCTCCTGGCCGGGCGCTCGCTGCCCCACGCGATGATGATGATGGTCCCCGAGGCCTACCAGGGGCACGACGACGTCCCCCAGGACGTCCGCGACTTCTACGACTTCCACGGCTGCATGATGGAGCCGTGGGACGGGCCGGCGGCCATCGCCTTCACCGACGGGCGCTGGGCCGGCGCCACGCTGGACCGCAACGGCCTGCGCCCGGGGCGCTGGGTGGAGACGCGCGACGGCTACGTGGTCCTGGCCTCCGAGACCGGGGTCCTTCCCATCCCCGAGGAGCTGGTCCTGCGCAAGGGCCGCCTGCGGCCGGGGCGGCTGTTCCTGGTCGACCTGGACGAGGGGCGGCTGGTCCCCGACGAGGACATCAAGCGCCGCATGGCCGCGCGCCAGCCCTACGGCGAGTGGGTGCGCCGGTGCAGCGTCCACTTCGACGACCTGCCCGACGCGGCCCCGCGCGTCCCGCGCGTGGAGCCCCGGCGCAACCGCCAGCTCGCCTTCGGCTACTCGCAGGAGGACCTGCGCGTCCTGCTGGGCCCGATGGCCCAGACGGGCGCCGAGCCGACCGGCTCGATGGGCAACGACCTCGCGCTGGCCGTACTGTCCGATCGCCAGCCGCCGCTGTTCTCCTACTTCAAGCAGCTGTTCGCGCAGGTGACCAACCCGGCGATCGACCCGCTGCGCGAGACGATCGTCATGAGCCTGGCCTCCGGCCTGGGCGGCGAGCGCAACCTGCTCGACGAGACGCCCGAGCACGCGCACGTGCTGATGCTGCGCCAGCCCATCCTGCGCGACGACGAGCTGGAGAAGCTGCGCCAGGTCTCGCACGACGTCTTTCGCTCGCGCACCATCGACATCACGTGGTTGGTGGCGGAGGGCCCGGCGGGGATGCAGGCGGCGGTGGACCGCATCTGCGCCGAGGCCCACGACTCGGTCGCCGAGGGCATGTCGATCCTGATCCTCTCCGACCGCCGGGTGTCGGTGGACCGGGCGCCGATCCCCTCCCTGCTCGCCGTGGCCTCGGTCCACCACCACCTGGTCCGCGAGGGCACGCGCCTGCGCGCCGGCCTGGTCATCGAGTCCGGCGAGCCGCGCGAGGTCCACCACATGGCGACGCTGATCGGCTTCGGCGCCAGCGCGATCAACCCGTACCTGATGCTGGAGTCGCTGACCGACCTGGAGGAGGCGGGGATCCTCGGCGACCTCGGCCGCTCCGAGGCCGAGGAGAACGTCGTCAAGGCCATGGGCAAGGGCCTGCTCAAGGTGCTGTCCAAGATGGGGATCTCGACGATCCGCTCCTACCGCGGCGCGCAGATCTTCGAGGCCGTGGGCCTGGAGCGCGAGCTGGTCGACCGCCACTTCACCGGCACCGCGTCGCGCATCGGCGGCGTGGGGATGGACGTGCTGGCCCGCGAGGCGCTGGAGCGCCACGCGCGCGGCTATCCGGAGCCGGAGGGCGAGCTGCTGCCGGTCGGCGGCCTGTACCAGTGGCGCCGAGACGGCGAGCGGCGCATGTGGGACCCGGAGACGATCGCGCTGCTCCAGCACTCGGTCCGCTCCAATGGCGACGGGAGCGAGGGGCGCCAGACCTACGCCCGCTTCGCCCACCTGGTCAACGAGGAGAACGCGCGCGCCGGGATGCTGCGCGGCCTGCTGCGCTTCCGCGAGGACGTCGAGCCCGTGCCGCTGGACGAGGTCGAGCCGATCGCCGACGTCGTCCGGCGCTTCTCCACCGGCGGGATGTCGCTGGGAGCGCTGTCGCCCGAGGCCCACGAGACGCTGGCCCAGGCCATGAACCGGTTGGGCGGGATGTCGAACACCGGCGAGGGCGGCGAGGACGAGGCGCGCTACGCCGACGACCGCCGCTCGAAGATCAAGCAGGTGGCGTCCGGGCGCTTCGGCGTGACGATCAACTACCTGACCAACGCCGACCAGATCCAGATCAAGGTCGCCCAGGGCGCCAAGCCCGGCGAGGGCGGCCAGCTGCCCGGCCACAAGGTCGACCGCTACATCGCGCGCCTGCGCCACTCCACGCCGGGCGTCGGGCTGATCTCGCCCCCGCCCCACCACGACATCTACTCGATCGAG
>DATLOP010000197.1:0-4864 GCA_035536255.1 Solirubrobacteraceae bacterium | reverse complement strand
CCAGCGCAGCTCGGCGCCGAGCTCGCCCGCCGCCCGGGCGGCGGCTTCCCGGCGCTCGGGACGCTCGCGGATCGCCTGCGTCCAGCCCCCCACGTCGCCGGGCGCGAGGACGGTCCCGGCGCCGCGCTCGGCCACCGCCTCGGCCAGCGCGTCGCCCTCGGTGCACAGGACGGGCAGCCCGGCCCACAGGTAGTCCAGGACGCGCGTGCGGAAGGCGAAGCGCGCCTCGACGTGGTCCCGGTGCGCCGACACGCCGGCGTCGGCGTCCAGCAGCCAGTCCGCGCGCGCCTCGTACGCGACCCAGCCGTCGTTGAAGTGCACGCGCGGGCCGGCCGCCTCCCGCGCCCGGGCCAGCTCGCGCGACGCCGGCTGCCCGGGGTTCGGGTGGCCGGCCGACATGAAGACGAGGTGCGCGCCCTCGACGCGGTTCACCGCCTCCACGACGGTGGACGGGTCCAGCCAGTCGTACACCCCGCCGCCCCAGAGCAGCAGCGGCGCGTCCGCCGCGATCCCGAACCGCTCCCGCGGGCCCGGCGCGCCGCTGCGCCGCGGGGCGTCGGACGGGGTGCCGAAGGGGACGACGTCGATCACCGCCCGCAGCGACGGGTCGGCGGCGTGGGTGCGCGGGCTCACCCGCCCGTGGGCCTCGAGCCAGCCCAGCCAGTAGTCGCGCTGGCGCTCGGAGGCGCACAGGAAGAAGTCGCCGCGCTCCAGCTGGTCGCCCAGCGCGCGCAGGGCGTTGGCCTGGGCGCGCTCGCGCTCGGCCGCCGGGCGGTCCTCCAGCAGCATCAGCAGCTCGAGCGAGAAGGGGTCGTAGAGGTCAACCACGAGGTGGCGCGCCGCCTCCCCCACCCCCGGCGCGCGCTCCAGCACCCAGCCCTGGACCACGACCACGTCGTGGCGCGCCGCCGCGGCCGTCGCCGCGCGCCGGTCGCCGACGTGGAGCGTCGTGATTTCGTGGCCGGCGTCGCGCAGCACCCGCCCGAGCTCGGCCGCCCGGACGGCCGGCCCCGCCATCGCCGCGCCCACGGGCTCGCCGGAGCAGATCAGCACGCGCGTCACCGCGGGGACGGTAACCGGGCGGCGGGCGGTGCTGCCGGCGGCCGGGCCCGCGCGCGGCGATCCGCGAAGATCGCGGCATGCGCGCGATGGTCTTCACCGGGCCCGGCGCTCCGCTGGAGGCGCGCGAGCTGCCCGACCCGAAGCCCGGACCGGGCGAGCTGCTGCGGCGCGTGCGGGCGTGCGGGGTGTGCCGGACCGACCTGCACCTGCTCGACGGCGAGGTCGGCGTACCCGACCCGCCGCGGGTGCTGGGCCACCAGATCGTCGGCGAGGTGCTGTCCGGCGACGGCTTCGACCCGGGCGCGCGGGTCGGCGTCCCGTGGCTGGGCTGGACACGCCCTACCCCCTCGCCGGCGCCAATCGAGCCCTCGCCGACCTCCGCGCCGGCCGCTACCGCGGCGCGGCGGCCGTGGTGCCCTGATCGGGCGGCCCCGCGACCTAGTTCGGTTCGACGACCGCGAGGAAGATCTCTTGTGAGACCTCCACGGGGTCAGCCAGCCCGTCCAGCCGGTCGCGGTACTCCGGGTCGTCCAGGAACGGCCAGACGAGCGAGTGGTCGCGTTCGTATCGGGTGTTGCGCCAGTGGACCTCGATCGCCCGCTCCCTCCCCGACCCCATCAGCTCGACCGAACGGACCGCCACGCCGAACGTGTCCATGTATGGGGCCATCAGGTCCTCGCGCACGAGTTCAAGGAGGCGCGTTTCGTACTCAGCGTCTTGGGCGAACCAGCCATACGAGATGATGATCCCCGTCGTGGTGCCATGACCCGTGCGCGCCTACGCACGCGCTCAAGGGGGCTCGATGACCGCCAGGAAGACCCAGCTTGCGACCTCACTCGGCTCGCCGAGCCCATCCGGTCGCTCGACGAACTCCGGGTCATCGTAGATCTGCCACACGAGCGACTTCTCGCGCTCGTTGAACGTGTCGCGCCAGTGGACCTCGACCGCCCGCTTCCTGCCCGATCCAGTCAGCTCGACCGACCGGACCGCGACTCCTTGCGAGGCCGGTAGGCTCCCCAGGCTGCGCTTCACGGCCTCCAGGACCTGGGCTTCGTACTCAGACGTATCGGAGGAACTTTCCATACGACGTGATGATGCCCTTCGGCGGCTTGCCCCACTTTGCATCGATGCCGGCGCGGTCGTAGGACACAACCACGTCCCGCCTGCAGATGCTGTTGCCCTGCTGATACTCGGGACCTTCGTACAGGTCGAACCCATTCGAATCGATCGTCGGTTCGGTGTCGAACAGCATCGCCGTACGCGTGTCGGCTTCGTCCGCCGCGCTCCAACCATGCCGGTGCAGGATGTGGCGGTAGCCGAAGCCCCGCTTCCGACCCCCGGCGAGAGAGTGCCACCCGCGGCGAAGCCGCGACGAACGAACTTGGCTGTCCACGTACGGCTTCGGGTCGACGATCTCCCACCGGGCGTCGAGGGACTCGCTCGGGGGGGTGTCCGACTGAGGCACCGGGCTGGACCGTTCACAGCGAGGGTCGTGCTCATCTCCCGGACGGTTCGCCGGATCCGCGGCGTCGTCGAGGAAGCGTTCAGCCTCTGCACCGGGGTCACCGGACAGGTCGTCCTGGAGACTTTGGCGGGTGCCGAGGATCCCTGGATCCGCGACGGGCGGGTCCTCCCGGTCGTACGGCTGGGTCGAGTACACCTCCGGGATTCCCGCGATCATGGAGTCGTCGGTGACGAGCAGCGCATATGCCGGGTCAGACCCGTGGCATCCCAGCGACAGCGAGTAGTCGATTGCGATGGTCCCGGGCAGACCGCGACCACCAGGTCCGATCGGCGGGCACGTGTACCACTGCTTGTAGACGTTGTCCCTCTCCTGAGTCGTATCCGGCACTGTGCTGGTCAGCCAGTTGGAGCCGGTCTCCGACCACTCCATCTTGAGGCCGTCGGCCGGAGAGGGGGAATAAGCGCCTTCGTTGCTGAGACTCCAGCCCACCCGCGTCTCCACCCACCGGACGTGGTTTGCCGCGGGCTGATGAATGGTGACCCGTTCGAACATCGATCCGATCTTCCATCCGATCTGAAACACCTCGTAGCCCTGCCACGCGATCGGCACGGAACGAGCCAAGAATCGAATGCCGTACGTCAGCTTCGCTCTCGACCTGAGCCGCCGCATCTGACGACGGAACTGCTGCTCGTCGATCTCGGCCGGTAGGCCAACGCGCTCGCGGTACGCCATCTCCTGGCACAGATCGCCGCAGGCCGGCTTTGTTGCGACGGGGGAGTTCTCGTAGGCGAACTCCGTGATAGCCGACAGCTCCCCCGCGGTCTGAGGATGAATGGCGCCGCTGGCGGCCGGAGCCAGGGACAGGCTCGACGCCGTCACGGCCAGAAAGGCGAAGCAACGGGCATGGCGGACGACTGAAGGCACTGGCACGGAGACTCCTGAGGTGGCGGATGCTCGGGTGGCGTGACCATGCCATGCTCAGAGCCGGTTGACCAGTTTTCGGACCTTTCCCGGTCAGTAATAGGCCCCAGCTACGCCGTCGACGTCCTGACCCGCGGCATCGGCCTCAGTCGATCAGCTCGCGCTTCAGCACCTTGCCGGTCGCGTTGCGCGGCAGTTCGTCGACGAACTGGACGTCGCGGGGGACCTTGCGCGCATGTCGGCCCGCCAGTCCGCGGCGACCGCGGCGGCGGCTTCGGCTGTCTCATCCGCGGGCAGCACGTGCGCCACGGCCTCGACGACGGGTCCGGTGGCTTCCCGCGAAAACGTGCACGGGCACACGCGCACGTGGGGCTCACGCATCAACCGTCTCACCTTCGTGACGTGGGGCTCGCTGCGAAAGCAAAGCCGGCCGGCGTCCGGGGACAGCCCCAGGTTGAGCGGGGTGGGCACGGGCTCGCCGGAGCGCTTTGACCCACGGCATCGGGTTGGGTGATCCGAACCTCCGGGGTCCTGCGTAGAGATGGACATGGACTCCACCAGAACCCCATCTCAGCTCTACGCCCTCGTGGTGGGCGGCACGCTCGTGTTCGCCGGCCTGATCGGCTTCCTGTACTCCACCTCGTTCGGCGCCCCCGGCGAGGTCGACGAGGTGTTCGGCCTGCTCGGCGTCAACGCCTGGCACAACCTGGTCCACATCGCCACCGGCGTGGCCGGCCTGTTCGCGCTGCGCTACGGGGCCGCGGGCGCCCGCGCGTACGCCGGCGGGCTCGGCCTCGTCTACGTCGCGATCGCGATCTGGGGCTTCGCGCTGGGCGAGGGCAACCTCCTCGGGTTCATCCCCGTCAACACCGAGGACAACGTCCTGCACACCGTGATCGGCCTGGCCGGCCTCGGCGCCTACGCGGCGAGCGGCTCGACCAAGACGACCTCCCACCGGACGGCGCCGTCGCGCGCCTGACCGCCGCGCACCCCCCCGAACGCGGCCGGCGAGGCGCGCGGGCTCAGTCCTCCTTGAGCTCTCGCTTCAAGACCTTGCCGGTCGCGTTGCGCGGCAACTCGTCGACGAACTGGACGTCGCGGGGGACCTTGTAGCCGGCGAGGTGCTCCTTGACGTAGGACTTGATCTCCTTCTCGTCGATCTTCCCGCTCCGGGGGACGATCACGGCGCGCAGGCGCTGGCCCCACTCGTCGTCGTCCACGCCGACGACCGCGACCTCGCACACGTCGTCTCGCTTGGCCAGCAGCTCCTCGACCTCCTGGGGGAAGACGTTCTCGCCGCCGGACACGATCATCTCGTCGTCGCGGCCGTCCACGAACAGGCGCCCGCCGGCGTCGAAGTGGCCGACGTCGCCGGTGGCCATGAGCCCGTCGATCACGTCCTTGCCGCCGCCGCCC
>DATLOP010000196.1:0-6782 GCA_035536255.1 Solirubrobacteraceae bacterium | reverse complement strand
CGTCGCCATTCCGCTGTATGACCGCTTCACCGCGCGGGACGCGGTGGGCCCCTACGAGGTGCTGTCCCGGATCCCGGGCGCGACCGTGCACTTCCTGTCCGCCGACGGCGACCCCGGTCCCAGGACCACCGAGACCGGCATGCTCACCATGAACGCGGACGCACCGCTCGACAGCCTCCCCCACCCGGACGTCGTCGTCGTACCGGGCGGCTTCGGAACCCGCAAGCTCCTCGACCACGAGCCCACGCTGGAGTGGATCCGGACCGCCCACGAGACGTCGCGCTACACCACCTCGGTCTGCACCGGCGCCCTGCTGCTCGGCGCGGCCGGGATCCTCGACGGCCTGGAGGCCACCACCTACTGGACCGAGCGCGAGACCCTGCGCGAGTTCGGCGCGACGCCCAGCACCGACCGCGTGGTCGAGCAGGGCAAGGTCATCACCGCCGCCGGTGTGTCGAGCGGGATCGACATGGCGCTGGTCCTCACCGCCCACCTGACCAGCCCCGAGGTCGCCCAGGCGATCCAGCTGGGGATCGAGTACGACCCCCAGCCGCCCTACGACACCGGCTCGCCCGAGAAGGCCCCGCCCGAGATGGTCGAGGGCCTCCGCGCGATCATCGCCGCCGAGAACGCCTAGCACTCCCACCCCCTGCACGCGGTACCATCGCCCCGGAAGCGGACTGGAGCGGGGATGTCGCAGCACCTCAGGACCATGGTCGTCGCGGCGCTGGCCGTCCTCGCAGCGTGCGCTCTGCCCGCCGCGGCGCCGGCCCAGTCCGATCCCCGGCCGTACCACCTCGTCAGCCCGATCTTCACGCCCAAGGACGCCACGTCGTTCACGGTGCTCATGACCAGCGGCGACGACGCCTCGCAGTCGATGCTGCTGCGCCGCTACGACGCGGTCGGGACGCTCCTGTCGTCCCAGGCCGTCACCATCGGCGCCCACGGCAGCCTGCAGGCGTCCCCGGTCGCGCACTCGGGAGCCCCGCTGCACATCGAGCTGTGGTCCCCGTCGCCCGCCGTCATGGCGCGCATCACGTACACGGACAGCTCCAACGTCACCCAGCGCATCCTGGAGGAACAGTGGCTGCGCGTCGGGCCCGAGCGAGGCCTCCCGGCGGCCGTGGCCGGGCTCCAGGGCACCGCCGGCGCGATCGAGGCCAAGGTCGACGGCGTCCAGGGGACGGCCAACGCCGTCCAGGGCACGACCAGCGCGATCCAGGGCACGGTGTTCGACGTGCGCACCGCGGTCGGCGGGCTCGCACCCAAGCTCGACGCGGTGGCGGCGGACGTGAGCGCGCTGCGCGGCGTTCCAAGCCCCACGCCCGACGCACGCGTGACCACGCTCCAGCGCGACGTGACGCGGATGCGAAACGAGCTGCGCTCGCTGCGGCGCATCCTGCTCCGCCGCATCCCCGCTCGGCGCCGATAGGCGACTGTCCAGCCGCCCGGCCAGGCGACCCCCTAAGCCCGGCGTAAAAATCGCGGGGCGCCGGGGGCGCGCCGCGTACCCTTGGGCCATGGACGAATACGGCCGCTCTCCCCGCGTGCTCGTCGTGGAGGACGACGAGGCGATCGCGGAGGTCCTCCAGCGCTCGCTGCGCATGGAGGGCTACGAGGTCCGCACGACGGGGGACGGGCACGCGGCGCTCGTGACCGCCCAGGCCTACCTCCCCGACCTCGTCGTGCTCGACCTCGGCCTGCCCGGCGTGGACGGGATCGAGGTGGCGCGCGAGCTGCGCGAGCGCGACGACACGCCGATCCTCATCCTCACCGCCCGCGACGCCGTCGAGTCGCGCGTCGAGGGCCTGGACTCCGGCGCCGACGACTACCTGGTCAAGCCCTTTGAGCGCCAGGAGCTGCTGGCCCGCCTGCGCGCGCTCCTGCGCCGCCGGCCGCCGCGCGGGGCGGCGCCGCTGATCGTGGGCGACCTGATGCTCAACCCCGACACGCACGAGGTCCGGCGCGGCGAGCGCGCCGTCGAGCTGACCCAGCGGGAGTTCGAGCTGCTCGAGTACCTGATGCGCAACGAGCGGATCGTGATCTCCCGCCAGCGCCTGCTCGACGAGGTGTGGGGCTACGACCCGTTCTCCGTCACCAACACCATCGAGGTGTTCGTCTCCAACGTGAGGCGAAAGCTGGAAGCCAATGGCGAACCTCGCCTCCTTCACACGATCCGCGGCGCGGGCTACGTCCTCCGCGCCTAGGCGCCTCCTCCGCGCCTACCGGCGGATCCCCATCCGCTGGCGGCTGGCCGGCGGCTCGGCGGTCCTGACCGCGGTGATCCTGTGCGGGTTCGCGGTGATCGTCGGCGTGCTGACCACGCGCCAGATCCGCGACGACTTCGACGAGCAGGTCCGGGCCGCGGCCACCGACCTGCGCGAGCGCCTGCAGGTGCGCCCCGGGCGCAACCCCACCTGCGACGGCCCCGACCTCGACGTGTACGGCAGCGCCGAGAGCGCCCAGATCCGCGTGACCACGCTGGACGGCGTGCTCATGTGCCGCACCCGCGGCGCGCCGGACTTCGGCGTCCCCCGCGACGAGACGGCCGAGGTCGCCGGCTACCGCGTGGAGTCGCGGGTGATCCCGGTCCCGCCGCTGGGCCAGGCCGTGCTCCAGTACGCCCGCCCGCTGTCCGACGTCAAGCACACGACGCGCCGCGTGCGGTTCTTCCTCTTCCTCGGGGTCCTCGGCGGCACCCTGCTCGCCCTGCTGGCCGGCGTCACCACGGCGCGGCGGGCGATCAGCCCGATCGCCGCGCTCACCCGGGCGGCGCGCGAGATCGCCCGCACGCGCGACCCGTCGCTGCGCATCCCCCACCCCGTGGCCGACGACGAGGTGGCCGAGCTGGCCCGGACGCTGGAGGAGATGCTGATGGCGCTGGACTCCGCGCGCACCGAGACCGAGGCGATGCTGCGCCGCCAGCGCGAGTTCGTGGCCGATGCGTCCCACGAGCTGCGCACCCCGCTGACCAGCGTGCTGGCCAACCTCGAGCTGCTGTCCGAGCAGCTGGACGGCGAGCTCGGCGAGGCGGCGGACTCGGCGCTGCGCAGCTCGCGCCGCATGCGCCGGCTGGTGGCCGACCTGCTGCTGCTCGCGCGCACCGACGCCGGCCGCGAGGCGCCGCGGGCCCCGACGGACCTGGCGGCGGTGCTCACCGAGGCCGCGGGCGAGCTGGGCCCCATCGCGTCCGGCCACCCCCTGTCGCTGGACGTCGAGCCGGCGGTGGTCGACGGGACCCGCGACGACCTGCACCGGATGGCGGCCAACCTGATCGCGAACGCGGTCCGCCACACGCCGCCCGGGACCTCGATCCAGGCGTCGGTCAGGCGCCGGGACGGCCACGTCGTCCTGACCGTGGCCGACGACGGGCCGGGCATCGCGCCCGAGCTGGCCGCCCAGGCCTTCGAGCGCTTCGTGCGCGGCGCGGGCGACCGCGCCGGCTCCTCGGGCCTCGGGCTGGCCATCGTGCGCGCCGTGGCCGAGTCCCACGGCGGGACGGTCACGCTGGACACCGCGCCCGGCCGGGGGACGCGCTTCGAGGTCCGCCTGCCCGCGGCCGACCCGGCGCCCGTCGTGGCCGCGTGAACCGGGGCGGCGCGGCGCCCTGGCCTCGCGCCGTCAGACCTCGACCACGACCGGCAGGACCATCGGCCGGCGGCGCAGGCGGTCGTACACGAACGACGCCAGGTCGTCGTGCAGCACCTCCTGGAGGAGGTCGATCTCGCGGATCTCGTCCTTGGCCGCCCGGTCCAGCGAGGCCTCGACGACCTCGCAGATCTCGTTGACGAGCGCCTCGTCGGGCTCGTCCTGGGCCGGTACGCCGCGGAAGATCACCTCGGGCGGCGCCACCGACTCGCCGTCCTGCTCGGACACCGTGGCCACCACGACGAAGATCCCGTCGGCCGAGAGCATGCGCCGGTCGCGCAGCGCCACGTCGGCCGGATCGCCGATGTCCACGCCGTCCACGAAGATCATCCCCGACTGCTCCTTGGACCCGAACCGCGCGCCCTTGGCGTCGACCTCCAGCGGCAGGCCGTTCTCGCCCTTGAAGATCGCGTCGGGGTGGATCCCCACCGCCTCGGCCAGCTGGCCGTGCAGGTGGATGCGCTTGTGGTCGCCGTGGAAGGGGAAGACGTAGCGCGGCCGGACGAGGTTGAGCATCAGCTTGACCTCCTCGGCGTAGCCGTGCCCCGAGGCGTGCACGGGCGCGTCGCGGGCCGTGATCACGTCGCAGCCGATGTGGTAGAGCCGGTCCACGGTCTCGTTGACCGCGCGCTCGTTGCCGGGGATCGGCGTGGCGCTGAACACCACGGTGTCGCCGCTGTGCAGCTCGACCTGGGGGTGGTCGCGGTGGGCCATCCGTCGCAGCGCGGACAGCGGCTCGCCCTGCGACCCGGTGGAGATCACGACCACCTTGTGGTCGGGGTAGTCCTCCAGCTCGCGCGGCGGGACGAGCATCCCCTCCGGCACCTCGATGTGCCCGAGCTGGCGACCGATGTTGACGTTCTTGCGCATCGAGCGCCCGACCAGCGCCACCTTGCGCCCCAGCGCGCCCGCGGCGTCCACGACCTGCTGCACGCGGTGGATGTTCGAGGCGAAGCTGGTGACGATGATGCGCCCCTCGCAGCGCGCGAAGACCTCCTCCAGGTGCGGCCCCACGCCGGACTCCGACGGCGAGAACCCCGGGCGGTCGACGTTGGTCGAGTCGCCGCACAGCACCAGCAGCTCCTCGCGGCCCAGCTCGGCCAGGCGCGAGACGTCGGCCGGGACGCCGTCCACCGGCGTCTGGTCGAACTTGTAGTCGCCGGTGACCAGCACGGTGCCGAGCTCGCAGGTCAGCGCCATCGCCATCGACCCGGGGATCGAGTGGGTCATGTGGATGGGCTCCACGGAGAACGGCCCCAGGTCGATCGTGTCGCCCGGCTTGACCTCCTCCAGCGGCGTCTCGCGCAGCTTGTGCTCGTCGAGCTTGGACCGGGCCATGGCCACGGTCAGGCCCCCGCCGTAGACCGCGGGCACCTTGTCCTCGCCCAGCTCGCGCAGCAGCCAGGGCAGGCAGCCCAGGTGGTCCTCGTGACCGTGCGTGACCACGATGCCCTCGATGTCGTCGGCGCGCTCGCGCAGGTAGGCGAAGTCGGGCAGGACCAAGTCGATGCCCATCATGTCGGCGGTCGGGAAGCGCAGCCCCACGTCGACCACCACGATCCGCCCTTCGTACTCGACGACGGTCATGTTCTTCCCGATCTCGCCGAGGCCCCCGAGGGGCAGGATCTTCAGGGCGCTCACGTCAAGTTCACGCGGCGGCGGCGTCGAGCAGCCCGTGGCGCTCGAGCATGGTCCGCACGGCGGCCGACTCCGCCTCGTCGGCCTCGACCATGGGAAGGCGCAGGCCGCCCACGCTGATCCCCAGCATGTTCAGGGCGGCCTTGGCGCAGATCGGACTGGTGGTCATGAAGATGGTGTCGTAGACGTCGCGCAGCGAGGCGTCGATCTCGGCCCGGTTCTCGGGCTCGTCGACCAGGCGGCGCATCTCGTCGCCCACGACGTGGCTGGAGACGCACACGCCGCCGGCCCCGCCCATGTCGAGCGTGCGGGCCAGCGTGTGATCGTTGCCCGCGTAGACGTCGAGCCCGTCGATCAGCTGGAGCTCGTCGTCGTTCGCCTGCTTGAGGCCCTCGATCCCGTCTATCTGGGCCAGCTCGGCCAGCAGGTCGGGCCCCATGTTGGTGCCGGTGCGCGCGGGGATGTTGTAGAGCAGGATCGGCCGGTCGGTGGCCCGCGCGACCTCCTCGTAGTGGCGCACGATCCCCCGCCGGTTGGGGCGGTTGTAGTACGGAGTCACCGACAGCGTGGCGTCGACGCCGAGCTCGGTCGCGCGCTCGGTCAGCGCGATGGCGTGGCGGGTGTCGTTGGACCCGGTCCCGGCGACGATCGACATCCGGTCGCCCATCTCGCGCACGGCGAGCTCGATCAGCTGCGCGCGCTCGTCGTCGGAGAGCGTCGACGCCTCGCCCGCGGTGGCGCACACCACCAGCCCGTCCGACCCGTGGTCGGCCAGGTGGTGCATCAGCGTGACGGTCGCCTCCTCGTCCACGCGCCCCTGCGCATCGAACGGAGTGACCATCGCCGTCAGGATGGCTCCCAGCTCCGGCATCGCCGCCGATGCTACCCCTTAGCCCTGCGGGATCTCGAACAGGCTCTGGATCCGCGCGGCGAACATCAGGTCGCCGTCGATCTTGAGCTTGCCCGTGAGGAACAGCTGGGGCCCGGACGCGTTGCCGGTGACCAGGCGCAGGAACGTGACCGGCTTGACCCTGAACGTCACGCGCGGGGACACGCCCTCGGGCGGGTCCTTCTCCACCTTGCAGTCGCCGCCGGCCAGGGTCACGCGGTAGTGGTCGTAGCCGCCCTCGGGGCGGTCGAGGATCTTCCAGTCGATCACCGCGTCCACGTCGCCGCCGCGCGCGGCGTCGAAGCGCTGCTCCATCTGGGCGAAGATCTCGTCGAGGATCAGGGAGCGGTTCTCGCTCGCCATCCCCTCGGCCAGTGCCTCGTCCGGGGTGTCGGCGACGGCGCGCGCGAACGCGGCGGGATCGACTTCGAAGCTCAACCGGCCAGCGGATCCCCGGAGGACAGCTTCGGCGGGGCGTACTCGCCACCCTCAGAACCCTCCTGCGGAGCGTCCAGGCCGCCGGACGGCGGCGGCGCGGGCGGGGCGGGCGCCTCGGTGGTCGGCGCGTCGGCGGCCGGAGGCTGGGCCGCGGCGGGCGGCGCGGCGC
>DATLOP010000195.1:0-4545 GCA_035536255.1 Solirubrobacteraceae bacterium | reverse complement strand
CGGGCACGCGGCCACGGAATCGGCCATCTACGCTGTGAAAATGCGCATCGCGGTTGCTGCGGACGAGCTGGTGGGCGTGGCGGAGGCTGTGGTCGAGGAGCTCCGAAGGCGCGGCCACGAGCCGGTGCTGCACGGAGCGCTGAACGACGCGGAGCGCCCCGAGTGGGCCTGGGCGAGCGAGGCCGCCGCGCGCGACGTCGCCGAGGGCCGGGCCGACCAGGCCGTGGTCTGCTGCTGGACCGGCACGGGCGCCTCGATCGCCGCGAACAAGGTTCCGGGGATCCGCGCGGCGCTGTGCGCGGACGCCGCGACCGCCGAGGGGGCGCGCCGCTGGAACGACGCCAACGTGCTCGCGCTGTCCCTGCGCACCACGTCGGAGGCCGAGCTGCGCGAGATCCTCGACGCGTGGCTGGACGCGACGCCGAGCCCCGATCCCGACGACGCGGCGAACATCCGCCACCTGGAAGAGATCGAGGGCGGCTAGACCGCCTCGAAGCGCGCGACCTCGCCGTCGTCGCGCTCGCGAACCCGGCCGTCGTTGAGCAGCAGGTCCACGTGGCCCAGGACCTCCGAGAGCGTGAGGTAGGCCTGGGTCACCGCCACGTTGCCCCACAGGGCCTGGGCGATCTCGTAGGCGTTGCGCGGGGCCTGCGCGATCAGCCGGTGGATCTTGTCGGCGCGCCGGCGGTGCATGGCCAGGCGCGAGTCGATGAGAGCGGCGTGGTCGTCGATCGGCTCTCCGTGGCCCGGCAGCACGAGGGAGACCGGCATCTCCCGCGTCCGCGCCAGCGACTCCAGGTAGGTGACCAGCGCCTGGGGCCGGTCGTCCGGGCGCGGGTCGGCGCCGGGCGGCCGGGACACCAGCGGGTTGGAGGAGATGTCCTTGAGCAGGTGGTCGGCGGCCAGCAGCAGGCGCCGCTCGGCGTCCCAGAACACGGTGTCGGTGGGGGAGTGTCCGGGCCGGTGCAGGACGGTCAGCGAGCGGTCGCGCAGCTCCAGCACCTCGCCGTCGCGCAGCACCCGCGTCACCGTGGCCGAGGACCCCCAGGCTCGGAAGGCGCTCGACACCGAGCGCAGCGCGTAGCGCACGTCCTCGGGGATCCCGTGGCGGCGCATGAGCGCCGCGGCGAAGTCGTCGTCGCGCTCGGCGTCCTCGCTGTAGCGCTCGACGTAGGGGGCCAGGACGTCGAGCGCCGCCACCTCGGCGCCCGAGCGCCGCGACAGGACGTCCAGCAGCCCCAGGTGGTCGATGTGCTGGTGGGTGACGACGAGCAGCTCGAGGTTCTCGATGGCGTGCCCGCGCTGCGCCAGCGCGCCCTCCAGCTCGTACAGCGCCTTGCCCGAGTTGGGGCCGCTGTCGACCAGCGTCAGCGGCGAGTCCTCGATCAGGTAGGTGTTGACGCGTCCGACCGCGAACGGCGTGGGGATGGCCAGGCGGTGGATGCCGGCCGCCTCGGCCGGCGCCCACGCGCTCACGACCGGATCAGGCCGAGGACCTCGTCGCGCCGGCGCTCCATGTCCTCCCGCGAGACCAGCGACTCGAGGTTGAGCCGCAGCAGCGGCTCGGTGTTGGAGGGGCGCACGTTGAAGTGCCAGTCGGGGTAGTCCACCGACACGCCGTCCAGGTGCGTGATCTCGCCGTCGGCGTACTTGGCCTCCAGCGCGTCCATCTTGGCCTGCTGGTCGTCGACCTCGGTGTTGATCTCGCCCGAGATGAAGTACTTGGAGCGGTAGGGCTCCAGCAGCTCGGACAGCTTGCGGCCCTCGACCGAGAGCAGCTCGAGGATGAGCAGGGCGGGGATGGACCCGGAGTCCGCGTTGTAGAAGTCGTGGAAGTAGTAGTGCCCGGACACCTCGCCGCCGAAGGCGCCGCCCTCGTCGCGCATGCGGGTCTTGAAGAAGGCGTGGCCCACGCGGTTCATGAGCGCCGTGCCGCCGGCGCGCTCCACGGTGTCGCGCACGCCGCGCGAGGCGCGCACGTCGTAGAGGATCGTCTCGCCCGGCTGCTTGCGCAGGATCGACTCGGCGAGCAGCGCGGTCAGGAAGTCCCCGTCTACGAAGCGGCCGGTGTCGTCGATGAAGAAGCAGCGGTCGGCGTCGCCGTCCCAGGCGATTCCCAGGTCGGCCTTCTCCTCGATCACCTTGTCCACGATGAAGCGGCGGTTCTCCTCCAGCAGCGGGTTGGGCTCGTGGTCGGGGAACTCGCCGTTGGGCTCCCAGTACGTCGTGACCAGGTCCATGCCGAGCTGCTCGAGGAGCGGGCCGACCATCGGCCCGGCCATGCCGTTGCCGCCGTCCACGACCACGCGCAGGGGCTTGACGGCGCCGGGGTCGATGAACTTCATCGCCGCCTCGTGGAACGGAATGACGACCTCCACGTCCTCCACCGAGCCGCCCCCGGGCGGGTCGCCCATCCCGGCCTCGACCGTGCGCCGGATGTCTTGGATGCCGCGGTCGCCCGACAGCGCGATCGCGCCGCGCTCGACCAGCTTGGCCCCGGTGTAGGCCTTGGGGTTGTGCGAGGCGGTGCACATCAGCCCGCCGTCGAGGTCGTGCGCGCCGACGAGGAAGTAGAGCATCTCGGTGCCGACCATCCCGGCGTCCAGGACGTCGGCGCCCTCGCTGGTCATGCCGTCGCGGTAGCGCCCGGCCATCTCGGGCGCCGACAGGCGCATGTCGCGGCCCAGGCCCACGCGCAGCTCGCCGGTCGGCTTGCCGGCCAGGTCGGAGAGCACCCGGACGAAGGCGCGCCCGATGTCCTGGGCGGCGTCCCCGTCGAGGTCGCTGCCGTAGATGCCGCGGATGTCGTAGGCCTTGAAGACCTCGGGCGGGATCGGCACGGGTCAATCCTATGCCGCGGGCGCGGAGCCCGGCCCGTAGATCCGGTAGTTCGGGATCGCGAAGCGCGGGCGCCAGGTCCGCACGCACGCCGGGACGGTGGTGGGACCGAACAGCTCCTCGGCCGTGTAGCCGGCGACGACGACCCAGCCGCGCTCGGCGCGCTCGCGCAGGCGCGCGCAGCTCTCCCGGCGGGGGATCCCGTCCACGCGGCGCTCGAGGTCGGGCCCGCTGAGCACGGCCAGGGTCATGGGCGCCATGGCGATCGTGCGCCCGTCGCCGGCCGGGCCCTCGAACACCCGCACGAGCTCGGCGTCGAACAGGTTCATGCGGCGGTGGCGCTCCACGACGCCGGGCGCGGCCAGGCCGAGCCCGAGCGCGGCCACCACCGTGGCGGCGGCGAGCAGGGGGGAGGGCAGGCGCGCGCGCAGCGGGATCCACGCGCTGGCCGCGGCCAGGGCGCCCCCGATCAGGGCCGCGCCGAGCGGCATCCGCCACGACGGGGCGGCGGGGAAGCCGAGGTCGAAGAGCTGCCACAGGTTCAGCCCGAGCACGACGACGAGGACCGCGACGGCGGCCTGGCGCGCCCGGCGCCCGGCGCGCGAGGCCAGGGCGACCGCCACCGCCGCCGCGGCGACGCCGGGGAGCAGGTAGCGGACGGTGGAGATCGTGGCGCCGTCCACGCCGCGCAGGTCGCTGACCCCGGTCACCGGGGCGTTGGCCCACAGCAGCAGCGACACGACGGTGACGGCGCTCGCGGCCAGCGCGGCGCGGGAGCGCACCGCCAGGCCCGCCAGCGCGCCGCACGCCAGCATCAGCGCGCCCCCGGCGAACGTCTTGCCCAGCCACTCGTCGAGGCCGAACTCGCGCAGCGTGGCCCGCGGGCGCTCGAGGAACGAGACGTCCATGCGGGAGAGCGCGTCGGGCGGCGGGTCGCTCCAGGCCGTCGTGAAGAACGGCCAGAACGGCGTCCCGTGGTCGATCAGGTTGCGCAGGTACCACGTGCCGCCGATCGCGACGGCCGCCGCGCTCGCGGCCGCCAGGGGGACGACGAGGGAACGGAGTCGGTCGCGCAGGGCGAAGGCGGCCAGGCCGAGCGCCAGGGCGGCCAGGGGCAGCGCGGTCGTCTTGGTGCCGGCGGCCAGCGCGCCGGCCACCAGGGCGGGCGCCAGCAGCGCCGGCTCGTCGCGCCGCACGGCGGCGGCGGCCAGCGCCGCCGTGGCGACCAGCCAGGCGAGCGCCGGAAGGTCGGTGTTGGGCCCGTGCAGCTGGGAGGCGCTGAGGACGGGCAGCGTGCACAGGACGCCCACGGCCAGCGCCCGGACCGTCCGGCCCACCCCGACCGCGCGCAGGCCGGTCCAGCCGGCGACGCCGAGCAGCGCGATCGTCGCGGTGGGCCACACGATCACCGGCGTGTAGGCGCGCGCGATGCCCGCGCCCCAGGCCAGCAGGACCTCGTTGACCAGCGGGTAGTTGCCCACCGGCCACCCGGGCAGGACGTCCTCGATCGAGCCCGGCGTGCCCTCCTGCACCCACCGCACGACCTCGGGCAGGTGGTAGACCACGCCGTCCCAGCCGAAGGCGGGGAAGCGGGCGAGGAACACCGTCCAGGCCAGCGCCGCGCCGCTCAGCGCCCCGGCGGCGAAGCGCTCGGCCCGGCTGCGCCCGTCCCACCACCGCGCGAGCCGCCGGCCCGCGGGCTGCGCC
>DATLOP010000194.1:0-4107 GCA_035536255.1 Solirubrobacteraceae bacterium | reverse complement strand
GACGGCGGCGCCGGCCAGCGGGGCCGCGGCGGCGAAGATCCAGACCGCGTCGTAGCCGAAGGCGTCCAGCAGCAGCTGGCCGATCACCGGCCCGGCGGTCAGCGCGCCCCAGATCGACAGGCCGAACAGGCCGATCGCCCGCCCACGCGTGGACTCGGGGGCCAGGTCGACCGCCCACGCGGCGCCGGCCGTGAAGACCAGGCCCTCACCGGCTCCGAGCACCAGCCGCGCGCCGACCAGCCCCGGCACCCCGAGCGGCACCAGGTACAGCAGCCCGGCCAGCGCGGACAGCAGCGCTCCCACCACGACCACGGGCCGCCGGCCCCGCGCGTCGGCCAGCCGCCCGCCGATCGGCCGGCACACCACGGCGGTGAAGGCGAAGGCGCCGGTGACCAGCCCCACCGCGAGGTCGGTCGAGCCCACCGGGCCCTTGACGTAGCGCGGCAGCGCCGGGAGCACCGAGCCCAGGCCGAGGAACGTCAGCAGGCAGGCCGCGAAGACGCCGGCGAAGGCCGTTGCGGCGGGTCGCTGCGCCGCCCTCGCGAGGGCGCGTTCCCGGATCGTGTCGCTGCGGCCCTCCATGCGGCGGCGACCGAGGGTAGCCGAGGGCCGTGGGCGCGCTAGACTGCGCAGCTGCGCCCGGGTGGGCTTTTTTTCTGCCCGTGGCGGTCCCACCACTCTGACCCCGGGGAACTCGAATGGCCCGTGGAGACGTGCGCATCGCCATCACCCTCGCCTGCGAGGAATGCCGGCGGCGCAACTACCAAACCAACAAGTCCAAGCGCAACGATCCCGATCGCATCGAGCTGCGCAAGTTCTGCCGCTGGTGCCGCCGGCACACGCCGCACAAGGAGACGCGCTGATCCGCGATGGCGCGCGACCGCAAGCGAGCCAAGCAGCGGCAGCGCCGCCGTGCGCAGCAGGGGCCCGGCCGGCCCGCGCCGGGCAACGGGCCGGCGGCGGACGACGAGGTCGTCGAGGACGCGATCGTCCATGAGGACCACGAGGACGACCCCAACGCCGCTCCCGATCCGCTCGCCCACGCCTCGGCCGACGCCGACATCGCCCGGCTCGCCGAGGCGTCCGTCCGCGAGCCCGGTCAGGAGGACGGCCCGCTGGAGGCGGACGAGTACCCCCAGCCCGACGAGCTCCAGGACGCCGACGCCATGGCCGCCACGGGGCGCGCGCCCGCCAAGGGCTCGCGCGTCGCGAAGCCGGGCGGCGAGCTGCCCCGCGAGGGCAACCGCTTCGTCAACTTCCTGCGCGCGTGCGTGGCCGAGCTGCGCCGCGTGCAGTGGCCCGACCGGCGCCACGTCGGCCAGGCCACGGGAGTCGTCCTGGGCTTTGTGATCGTGGCCGGGAGCTATCTCGGCCTGCTGGACGCCGTCTTCTCCCGCTTCGTCAACTTCATCCTCTGAGAACTCCGAAAGACTGAGAGAGCATGTTCCGCTGGTACGTCGTCAACACCTATTCCGGTCACGAGAACAAGGTCAAGCACAACCTCGAGCACCGCGTGGTCTCGCTGAACCAGCAGC
Organism: Solirubrobacteraceae bacterium; assembly: GCA_035536255.1. Taxonomy (GTDB): domain Bacteria; phylum Actinomycetota; class Thermoleophilia; order Solirubrobacterales; family Solirubrobacteraceae; genus AC-38. The sequence goes on along the minus strand of DATLOP010000194.1, from coordinate 2,572 downwards.
GCGCCGTGCGCCAGGTCGTGGTCCCCACCGAGCAGGTCTCGGAGATGAAGGACAATCAGAAGGTGACCGTCGAGAAGCGCACGATGCCCGGCTACGTGCTCGTCAACATGGACCTCAACGAGGACTCCTGGTCGCTGGTCAAGGGCACGCCCGGGGTCACCGGGTTCGTCGGCGCGTCCAACGAGCCGGTGCCGCTGACCCAGGTCGAGGTCGACCGCCTGCTGCACAAGGAGGTCGCGACGGCCCCGCGCACGCGCGCCCAGTTCAACATCGGCGAGTCGGTCAAGGTCGTGTCGGGCCCGCTGTCGGACTTCTCGGGGGAGATCTCCGAGATCAACGACGACGCCGGCAAGCTCAAGGTGCTGGTATCCATCTTCGGTCGCGAGACGCCCGTCGAGGTGGGCTTCGACCAGGTGAAGAAGATCTAGATGGCCAAGAAGGTCCTAACCACGATCAAGCTCCAGGCCGTCGGCGGGCAGGCGTCTCCGGCGCCGCCGGTCGGTCCCGCCCTGGGCCAGCACGGCATCAACATCATGGAGTTCTGCAAGGCGTTCAACGCCCAGACCCAGCCGGACACGGGCACGGTGATCCCGGTGGAGATCACGGTCTTCGAGGACCGCTCGTTCACCTTCGTCACCAAGTCCCCGCCCGCCGCCGTGCTCATCAAGCAGGCCATCGGGCTGGACAAGGGCTCCGGCGAGCCCAACCGCGACAAGGTGGGGAAGATCTCGCGCGCCCAGCTCGAGTCGATCGCCGAGCGCAAGAAGGACGACCTCAACGCCAACGACCTCGACGCCGCGGTGAAGATCGTCGCCGGCACCGCCCGCTCGATGGGCGTGGACGTGTCCGGATGAGCCGCCACGGCAAGCACTACCTGGACTCGGTGGCCAAGATCGACCGCGAGCGCGAGTACGAGCCCGCCGAGGCCGTGGCGCTGCTCAAGGACACCTCGGGCGAGCGCAAGTTCGACGAGTCGATCGAGCTGCACATCCGCACCGGCCTCAACGTCCGCCACGCCGACGAGCAGCTGCGCGGGACGATCGCGCTGCCGCACGGGCTGGGCAAGGACGTGACGGTGGCCGTGTTCGCCAAGGGCGACGCCGCCCGCGAGGCCGAGGAGGCGGGCGCCGACCACGTGGGCGCCGACGACCTGGCCAAGCGCGTCGAGGAGGGCTGGACCGACTTCGACGTGGCGATCGCCACGCCGGACATGATGCCGGTGGTCGGGAAGCTGGGCCGCATCCTCGGACCGCAGGGCAAGATGCCCAACCCGAAGGTGGGGACCGTGACGCCGGACGTGCGCCGCGCCGTGGAGGAGTCCAAGGCGGGCAAGGTCGAGTACCGCACAGACCGCACGGCGATCATCCACATGGTGATCGGCAAGGCGTCGTTCGACGAGCGCCGCCTGCTGGAGAACTACGCCGCGGTGATCGACGAGCTGACCCGCGCCAAGCCGTCGGCGGCCAAGGGCCGCTACCTGCGGACGATCACGCTGACCACCACGATGGGCCCCGGCATCAAGGTCGACCCGTCGCGCACCCGTGACATCGCGGGCGAAGAGGCGGCCGAGGCCGCGACGGCCTAGACTCACCGTCTTCGTCCACCCGAGACCCCCGGCGGCCCGCACGGCGTAAGGCCTGGGCAGGTGACCACATGAACAAGGAAGAGAAGGCCGCAGTCGTAGACCAGATCGCCGACGAGCTCAAGGGCTCGGAGGCCATCTTCGCCGTGGACTACCGCGGCATCTCGGTGCCCCAGGCCGCCGAGCTGCGCGGGCGCCTGCGCGAGGCCGACGCCTCGTTTCGCATCGTCAAGAACCGCCTGACCGCCCGCGCGGCCGAGCGGGCCGGGACCCAGGGGCTGGGCGAGCTCCTCGAGGGGCCGACCGCCCTGACCTTCGTGCGCGGCGACGCCGCCCTGGCCGCCAAGGCGCTCAACGACTTCTCGCGCGCCACCGACATCCTCGAGTTCAAGGGCGGACTGCTCGGCGAGCAGGTCCTGACGATCGACGAGATCAAGTCGATCGCCCGCCTCCCCGCCCGCGACGTCCTCCACGGCCAGCTGGTCGGCATGATCGCCACCCCGATCACCGGAGTCGTCCGCGGTCTCAACGCCCTGCTCTCCGGGATCGCCATCCAGCTCCAGGCGATCCACGACCAGGGCCTGGTAACCGGCGAGGCCCCACCCCCAACGTCCCTCGATGACGGCCCTGGCAGCCAGGGAGGGACGTTCGGCGAGGAGGCGCCGGCGGAGGAACCTGCCCCGGCCGACGACGGTGAGCATCCCGAGGAGCCCGCCGAGGGCGCCGAGGGCGCCGAGGACAGACCTGACACTGAAACTGCAACGGAAGACGCGTAGGAGGAAACGAATGGCAACCAAGATCAGCACCGAGGACTGGATCGAGGAGCTCAAGGGCATCTCGGTCCTGGACCTGGCCGAGCGCATCAAGGCGCTCGAGGAGGAGTTCGGCGTGTCGGCGACGGCCGTCGCGGCCGCGGCGCCCGCCGCGGGCGGCGGCGGGGCCGACGGCGACGGCGCGGCGGAGGAGCAGACGGCCGTCGACGTCGTCCTC
>DATLOP010000193.1:0-7482 GCA_035536255.1 Solirubrobacteraceae bacterium | reverse complement strand
GGTCCCCGGGGCGCGCTGGCGCTCGTTGCCGCACCCGGCCAGGGCGGCGAGCACGAGCAGGCAGGGCAGCAGCGGCGGCAGGCGGCGCACGACCGCCGATTCTGTCAGGAGCGCGTGGGCGCCGAACGCGAGGCGCGCGGGTGCGCGTCGAAGTACACGTCGCGCAGGCGCTCGGCCGACAGGTGCGTGTAGATCTGGGTCGTCGCGATGTCGGCGTGGCCCAGCATCTCCTGCACCGAGCGCAGGTCGCAGCCCCCGGCCAGCAGGTGCGTGGCGAACGTGTGGCGCAGCGTGTGGGGGCTCATCTTGTCGGCCAGCCCCGCCGTGCGCGCGTGGCGCTGGACGATCTTGTAGAGCCCCTGGCGCGTCAGGCCGGTCCCCCGGTGGTTGACGAACAGGCGGCTCTCGTCGCGCTGGCCGACCAGCCCCGGGCGCCCGCGGGACACGTAGGCGCGCAGCGCCCCCACGGCCTCGCGGCCGATCGGCACCAGGCGCTCCTTGTCCCCCTTGCCCCGGGCGCGCAGCAGGCCCGCCTCGAGGTCGACGTCGCCCAGCTCCAGCCCCACGGCCTCCGAGGCGCGCAGCCCGCACGCGTACATGATCTCCAGCAGCGCGCGGTCGCGCAGGGCGGCCGGCTCGGTGCCCGTCGGGGCTCCCAACAGCTTTTGAACTTCTCCGCGCGTCAGCACGTGGGGCAGGCGCTGCGAGCGCTTGGGCGCCCGCAGGTCGGCGGTGGGGTCGCGGTCGAGGATCTCCTCGCGGCGCAGGTGGCGGTAGAACGACCGCAGGCACGCCACCTTGCGCTGGACGGTGGCCGGCGCCACGGCCGGACGGCCGGGCCCGCCGCTGGCCAGCTCGGTGACGAACTTGCGCAGGTCGCGCGCCTCGACCTCCAGCGCGCCGCGGCCCTGGCGCTCCAGGAAGGCCGAGAACTGCATGAGGTCGGAGCGGTAGGCCTCCAGCGTGTTGCGCGAGAGCCCGCGCTCCAGCTCCAGGTAGGCCAGGAAGTCGAGCATCAGCTCGGCGAAGGGGCGGGTGACGGGGTGGCTCGGCGCGGTGGCCATGAGCATGGATTCGGTCCCCGCCGCCCGCTTCCTGGGAGTTGCAACGGGCCGTTCAGGGAAAAAAGGCACACAAGGCGCGCGCCAAACAGGAGAGGATCGGGTCACTCGCACCCATGGTGACCGGCAGCGTGCTGCTGGCCGCGGTGATCGTGGACGCGCTGGCCCGCCGGCAGCGGCAGGCCGCGGGAAGGGTCTAGGGCCGGCTTGCGGGCCGGCCGCGCAGCCACAGCAGCCCGATCAGGGTCTTGGAGTCGTGGGTCTCCTCGAGCGCCTCGTCCAGGCGGTCGAGCGACCAGGCGACGATCTCGATCCGCTCGTCGGCGATGGGCTCGAACCCGGGGACGTCCTCGAGGTCGCGCGCCTCGTACAGGATGACCTCCTCGTCACTGAAGCCCGGGCTGGTGTGGAAGCGGTCGATCTCCTCCCACCGCGCGGCGCGCTTGCCGATCTCCTCGGTTAGCTCGCGCTGCGCGGTCTGCAGCGGGGTCTCCCCCGCCTCGTCGAGCTTGCCCGCGGGGATCTCCAGCAGGGCCGGGTCGGCCACGGCCTCGCGGGGCTGGCGCACCAGCCAGACGTGATCGTCGTCGTGGGCCACGATCCCCACGGCACCGGGGTGGCCGACGACCTCGCGCTCGACCACCTCGCCGTCGGCCTGGCGCCAGCGCTCGCGGCGCACGGTGGCGATCGGGCCCGCGTGGACGACCTCGCTGTCGAGGCGCTCGAAGCTCACGCGAGCAGCTTCTCCACGACGACGACGTCGCGCCACTCGCCGTCGAGCCGGCCGTGGCGGCGATGGGTTCCCACGGGCTCGAACCCGCACGCCCGGCACAGCGCGAGGCTGCCGGCGTTCTCGGGGAAGATCTTGCCCACGATCTTGTGGCGCCCGTCGGTCGCGGCGACCTCGCACAGGCGCATGAGCAGCTCGCGCCCCACGCCGGCGCCCTGCGCGCGGTTCGCGACGTAGATCGCGAACTCCCCCACCCCCCGGTAGGCGGGGACGTCGCTGTACTCGCTCACCGCGGCCCAGCCCACGACCTCGCCGTCGCGCTCGGCCACCAGGAACGGCCCGCGGCGCCGCAGCCACGCCGCCACCGTCTCGGGCTCGGGCGGCCGGGTCACGAACGTCGCCCCCCGCCCGGCGATCCCCTCGGCGTAGATCGCCGCGATGGCCGCGGCGTCGCCCTCGGCGGCGTGGCGGACGTTCGTAACGACCGTCACCGAAGGGAGACCGCGTCGCCGGTCATCGCCGCGCGGATCCCCTCGCCGGTCATCGCCGCCCGGAGCCCCTCGAGGCCGGTCATCACAGGCCCGGCCTCTCCGGGGCGAGGCCGGCGAGGACCGTCCCCGCGGCGAGGGCGGCGGCGAAGAACTCGGGGTCCTCCTCCAGGCCGCGACCCATCGTCGTCGCGGGGAGGCCGCTGCGCGCGTAGCCGGGGAGGTCCACGTCGGCGCGCCGCACCTCGTGGCGGTAGTCGTCGGGGAACTGGCGCTCGGCGCCGGTGGGCAGGGGGAGGGTCACCCGGCCGAGCAGCAGGGCGAGCACGGTGAGGGTGTGGTGCGAGATCCCCTGGTGGCGCTCGCGCGGGTCGCCCGAGGACATCCGCGCCACCAGGGCCGTCGGACACCCCAGGGCCATCGCGGCGTGCGCGGTGTCCAGCGCCGCCATCCCGCCGTGGCCCAGCGCGCTGTCCGACCCCAGGATCCCCGGGCCCGGACCGCACACGGCGACGTCCCACCCGTCGTCGCGGACGCCGTGGTGCAGTGCCCCGGCCACACTGATCGCCTCGCGCTCCCCGCCGTACGCCGGCCCCGCGGTGACGTGGGCGGCCAGCAGCCCGCGCTCGCGCAGCTCGGACACCACCCGCGACATCGCACCCGGCAGCGCGCCGCCCGCGGTCTGCACGAACCCGACGCGGGCGCCGGGCCGCGCCTCCCCGAGCGCCCAGCACACCGGCGCGAGCTGCCCGTGCAGCCCGAACACCCCGGCCGGCCGGGCCAGCGGCACGGCCAGCTCCGGCCCCTCGACCGGGTGCACGGCGTGCTGGAGGCTCGTGTAGTTCAGCTTCATCACGTGCGCCCCCTCCGCCCCCGCGCCACCCAGGCCCCGGGTCAGGTTGACGTGCACGAGATCGAACCCCCCCGAGCCGAGCTCCAGGTCCACGGCCGCGGTGTTCACCACCACCTCGTCGCCGACCTCGCTCGGCCCCACGAGCCCGACGTCCGCGGCGGCCGCGCGCTCCTCGCCGTCCACGTCAACCGTCATCCGCTGCCAGCCGCCAGCGAACGACTGCACCGAGAGGACGCGCCCCCGCCGCAGCGTCAGCACGGGCCACCCGGCGTACGTGCCCTCGCAAAGTGTCCCCACAGGAAACAAAGCGAGGGGACCCCCCCGCCACCCCGCCCGAACCCAACCCCTGACCGGCCGCCGTTCACGCGGCCTGCGCCTCAACAAAAGCCGAAGGAAGACGCAGCGCGACCCCGAGCATCTCCCCCAAAGCCGCCGCCGCCACCGACTCGTCCGGCTGATGGTTCGCCCGCGTCCCGTTCGCCAGGTTCAAGACCGGCAGGCCCTCGTGCACGAACACGTTGGCGTCCGAGCCGCCGCCGGTCACGATCCGGCGCGGCTCGAACCCGCAGGCCCGCAACGCCGCCTCGGCCGCCACGACGACGGGTGCGGACGGCCGCACGCGGAACCCGCGGAACAGGCACTCCACCTGCACGTCCACGTCGCACTCCCAAGCGTTGGCGCCGTCGTGGACGCGGTCGACCATGTCGGCGACCGACGCCTCGACCTTGGCGTCGTCCAGCGAGCGCGTCTCGGCCTCGATCCGGCAGCGGTCGGGGACCACGTTCAGCGACGCGCTGCCCCCCTCGATCCGCCCCACGTTGGCCGTGGTCTCGTCGTCCAGGCGGCCCAGGCGCATGGCGGCCACGGCCGCGCTGGCCGCGGCCACGGCGTTGCGACCGTCCTGCGGCCGGATGCCGGCGTGGGCCGAGGCGCCGTGGAACTCGGCGTCGACCCGGAAGTAGGACGGCGCCGCCATCACCACCTCCCCGATCGGCGTCGCGTGGTCGAACACGTAGCCGGCGTCGGCGCGCAGCCGCGAGCGGTCGAACACCTTGGCGCCGCGCAGCGCGTTCTCCTCGCAGACCGTGAAGAGCAGCTCCAGGCCGCACGCGGCGCCGCCCGCCGCGGCCGCCCGCGCCACCTCCAGCATCACCGCCACCGCCGCCTTGTTGTCGGCGCCCAGGATCCCGGGGTGCGAGTTGCGCCACACCCCCTCGTCGCAAACGGGCTCGATCGGCGCCTGGGGCACCACGGTGTCCAGATGCGCGCAGAGCAGCAGAACCGGCGCACCGGAAGCGCCGGGCACCCGCGCCAGCAGGTTCCCGCACTCCGACCCCGCCTCGGGGCCCGCACCGTCCTCCTCCACCTCCAGCCCCATGGAGCGCAGCTCGGCCGCCACGCGGTCGGCGCACGCGCGCTCGTGCCCGAACGGCGACTCGATCCGGCACAGCTCCGCGAAGAGGTCGTTGACCCGGCGGCGCTGCGCCTCGGTCGCGGTCACTCGGCGCGGCTGATCGAGGGCTCGCCCTCGGGCGCGGCGCCGCGGGCGCGCTGCGCGGCGGCGCGGACGAACTCGCGGAACAGCGGGGCCGGACGGTCGGGCCGCGACTTGAACTCGGGGTGGTACTGGGAGGCGACGTAGAACGGATGCGCCTCGCGCGGCAGCTCGACCACCTCGACCAGGCGCTCGTCGGGCGAGGTGCCCGAGAAGCGCAGGCCCGCCGCCTCCAGGCGCTTGCGCAGCATGTTGTTGACCTCGAAGCGGTGGCGGTGACGCTCGTAGACCACGGCCTCGCCGTAGATCTCGCGGACCCGCGTGTCGTCGTGGAGCTTGATCGGGTCGGCGCCCAGGCGCATCGTCCCGCCCATGTCCGCGACCTCCTTCTGCTCGGGCAGCAGGTCGATCACCGCGTAGGGCGTCTCGGGGTCGAACTCGGTGGAGTTGGCGCCCTCCATGCCGGCGGCGTGGCGGGCGAACTCGCAGACCGCGATCTGCATCCCCAGGCAGATGCCCAGGTACGGGACGTCACGCTCGCGGGCCACGCGGGCGGCGGCGATCTTGCCCTCGATCCCCCGCCCGCCGAAGCCGCCGGGGATCAGCACGCCGTCGGCGCCGGCCAGCCGCTCCCCCGCCGTGGCGGGGTCGAGCTTCTCGGAGTCGACCCAGTCGATCTCCACCCGCGCGCCGTGCATGAACCCGGAGTGGCGCAGCGCCTCGACGACCGACAGATAGGCGTCCTCGAGCTGGACGTACTTGCCGACCAGCGCGATCCGCACCGGCTGCTCGGCCTCGTCGGCGCGCTGCGTCAGCTCCTCCCACGACCCCAGGTCGGGGGCGGGCGCCTCGAGGCGGAAGTGCTCGAGCACGAAGTCGTCGACGCCCTCCTCGCGGAAGACGAGCGGCACCTTGTAGATGTTGTCCACGTCGCGCGCGGAGACCACGGCCTCCTCGGGCAGCGAGGCGAACAGGGCGATCTTGCGCCGGATCTCGCTCGACAGGCTGCCCTCGGAGCGGCAGACCACCATGTCGGGCGCGATGCCGATGCGCCGCAGCTCGTTGACCGAGTGCTGCGTGGGCTTGGTCTTCAGCTCGCCCGCGTGGCCGATGTACGGAACGAGCGTCAGATGGATGAACATGCAGCGCCCGCGACCGACGTCCACGGGGAACTGGCGGATCGCCTCCAGGAACGGCAGCGACTCGATGTCGCCCACCGTGCCGCCGATCTCGGTGATGACCACGTCGACGTCGCTGGACTCGGCGACCACGCGGATGCGCTGCTTGATCTCGTCGGTGATGTGCGGGACGACCTGGACCGTCCCGCCCAGGTAGTCGCCGCGGCGCTCGCGGCGGATCACCGTGTTGTAGACGGCGCCCGCGGTGACGTTCGACGCGCGGCTGGTGTTGGCGTCGGTGAAGCGCTCGTAGTGGCCGAGGTCGAGGTCGGCCTCGGCGCCGTCCTCGGTGACGAAGACCTCGCCGTGCTGGTAGGGCGACATCGTCCCCGGGTCGACGTTGATGTAGGGGTCGAACTTCTGCAGCTGCACGTTGAGGCCCCGGGCCACCAGCAGGCGGCCGATCGAGGCGGCCGCGATGCCCTTCCCGAGAGAGGAGACGACGCCGCCGGTGACGAAGATGAAGCGGGTCTGCGGACGGGAGTCGGGGCTCATGCAGGTCTGCCGAGCGAGTCTAGCTGCCGTAGCAGCGGAGTCCGTTCGACCAACGAGGAGATCGACCGAAACTCCCCGTAGATCGTGACCGCGAGGACGATCGCCAGCGCGATCGCCTGGCCCAGCGTGTCCAGCGTCAGCACGATCCACAGGCCGGCCAGGGCTCCGACCAGGTTCGAGCCCGTGTCGCCGAGCATCGCCCGCTCGCGCAGGTCGAACGCGCCGACGACCGCCGCCGCCCCGGCGAACAGCCCCAGCGCCCACAGCGGGTCGAGGTCCCAGGCCCCCAGCGTCAGCCCGGCCCCGAGGGCGACGAACGCCTTGATCGAGCGCCCCGGGCGCAGGTCGAGGAGGTTGAACAGGTTGGTGCACAGGACGAGCACGGCGGCGGCCAGCAGGTACTCGCCGTCCTCGTAGCCCAGCCCGGACAGGGCGTACAGCGCCAGCCCCAGCGAGCCCGCGGCCTTCAGCGCGCCGGTGGAGATCCCGCCGCTCAGGACGGCCGCGCCGTGCCCGCGCCAGCCGCGCGGCGAGCCGCCCAGCGCGTCGTCGAGCAGGCCGAGGGCGGCGACGCCGAGCGCGTACAGGGCGATCGTCCGCGTCTCGGGGCGCAGCACGTCGTCGGCCAGCCCGAGCTCCTCGATCAGCGCCAGGGGTCCGGCGGCCAGCGCGGCCGCGGCGACGACGATCGTCCCGGCCGGGAACGGGAGCCTGACGCCGCGGAAGTTCTCCATGGCCAGCCGGCTGTCGGCGAGCGTGCGCAGCATCGGCGGCGCGACGATCAGCGCGACCGCGACGGACAGGATCAGCGGCAGGGCCGGCACGGGCGCAGCGTAGACCCGGGGGCGGCCGTCAGGGCGTGGCGCCGGCGGTGGGCAGCAGCGCCTGGGCGGTGTCCTTCTCGCCGTAGGCGCCGTTCGCGCCCAGCAGGACGAACACCAGCGCCGCGCGGCCGGGCAGCGTGTCTACGTTGTCCACGCTGGACAGGCGGTGGTCGCGATACCAGCCGACCTGCGAGGGCTCGGTGTCCGTCTCCTCGACGCCGGCCACCTGGGCGCGGTCGTCGGCGGTGAGCCCCTCGGCCAGCCCGTCCTCGAAGGCGTCGGTGTTGGCGGCCTCCTCGCCCTCGGCGTTGCGGGGGGCGTGGAAGAGGACGACGCCGTCCAGGCCGTCCAGGCGCCC
>DATLOP010000192.1:0-6863 GCA_035536255.1 Solirubrobacteraceae bacterium | reverse complement strand
CATCCCGGGCACCGCGGCGTCGGCGTCGGCGCCCGCGCGCTCGAGCTCGACGTAGCGATCCAGCTGCTCGAAGCACTCCTCGCACGTCAACTCGGAACCGGCCGGGCCCAGGATCCGGCCCAGGCGGTCGGTGGGTCGCGGGTGCTCGGTCATCGCGCGCCCTCCCGCGCCGGCCCCGGCTCCAGGCCGTCCGCGGCCAGGCGCGCGCGCAGCTTGCGCCGGGCGTCGTGCAGCGTCTTGTAGAGGGCGCCGCGGGTCGTGTCCATGCGCTCGGCCAGGACGTCGATCGGCACGTCGTTGAGGGTGATCGCGACGAGCACCGCGCGCTGGTGGGCGGTCAGGGACTCGGCGATCGCGCGCCGCACCGCCGCGAGCAGCTCGCCCATCTCGGCCTCGGCGCCCGGCGAGGCGTGGGGGGCGGGCAGCTGCGCCCACCCCTCGTCCTCGAGCGGGACCTCGCGCCCGCGCCACGCCCGGCGGCGGACCTTCACGGCCGCCTCCAGCAGCGCGAACTTGTAGGCCCACGTCGTGAACCGGCTGTCGCCGCGGAAGGAGTCCAGCTTGCGCAGGACCGCGACGAGGGCGTCGCCGGCCGCCTGCATGGCCAGGTCCTCGTCGCCGCCGGGATCGCGCTCGCCGAGGGCGCGCCGGCGCCGCGCCACCTCGAACCGCGCGGCGCGCAGGAGCAGCGCGTGCAGGCGGGCCACCGCGTCCTCGCGCGCGGATCCCGAGCCGGACAGGGCGGCGACCCACTCGGCCGAATCGGCGTCGTACATGGTGGCTGGCTCGGCGACGGCGTGAGCGTACACACGGGGGTTGGCGTCCGCGGGGGCGCCGGTCTTACGGGGTAAGGACGGCGGGCGCGGCGACGCCAACCCGCCGACAACCCCGACCCAGGAGGTCCCGATGGCCGCCACGACAACCGCCCCCCGCATCGCCGCCCCGGATCGCGCCGGCTGGAGCGACCCCCGCTTCCAGGCGTTCGCCCTGCTGCGACTCGCCTTCACGGTCGCGCCGATCGCCTTCGGGCTGGACAAGTTCTTCAACGCGATGGTCGACTGGCCCGTCTACCTGGCGCCCTGGATCGACGACCTCGCGCCCGGCAGCGCGCAGGACTTCATGTACCTCGTCGGCGCCACGGAGATCCTGGCCGGCGTCCTCGTCGCGCTGAAGCCCCGCTACGGCGCCTACGTCGTCGCCGCGTGGCTGGGCGGGATCGTCCTCAACCTCCTGACCCACTCCGGCTACTACGACATCGCCCTGCGCGACTTCGGCCTGATGCTCGGCGCCCTGACCCTGGGCCGGCTGGCCACGGTGTACGACCCGCCGCGCGGGGGCTAGGAAACCCTCCGACCTCATGGAGTCAGGACGTGAGTGACCCGAGGCGGGGCAAGGGGCGAACCGGCGGTGCGCCCGGGTCGGTGATCCAGAGCGTCACCGTCGCTCCCCCGACGAACACGACCTCGTCGAGTAGCGGGCCGAGCGCGTCGGCTGCGAGCTCCAGCAGGTCGATGCTCATGCGGCGGTCGCGGGCCGGGCGAGACGCTGGGCGAGAAGCTTCGTCGCGAGCCCGCGGACGCGCGCGTCGCCCATGCGGATAGCGTCGATGAGCGCGAGACGTTCGGCAAGCTCGGGATCGTGGCGCGCCAACTGCGGCACCGCCGGATGAAGTGGGGCGACGGCGATGCCGCGCATTCGCCCGTGAGGGTCAGGCCAAACGGGAGGCAGATCGGTCGGCGGCGCGAGCTGGTCTGACAGCGGCGGCGCCGCCCACGCCGTGGGGACGCCGCGCGTCTCACCGCTCATCTCGGGGGGGAAGAGGTACTTGACGGCGTGAACGAGGAACTCCTCCGCCTGGCTGAGGTTCGTGCGCCGGCGCTCGAGGTCATAGAGGCCGGCAGCGCTCAGGCGCTGGAGCGAGCGATGCACGCCGGCGCGCGGGATGCCCATTTCGGCCTCCAACGAGCGCACCGTCCAATCCCGGTCCTGGCCGGCGAGCTTCAGCAGCACGACGATGTCCTGGCCGTTGAGCACGGACCAAGGGTACCACCCTGTCCCATGTCCCGAGACATGGGACATCCTCCGAGATGCCCGCCTACCTCGCGGTCGTCGCCGACCCTTTCCTCCCCCGCCCCCTCGCACGGACCGCGTCGAGGGACTCGAGCATCGGCGCGCGCAGGGACCGCAGGGCGGCGCGGGAGGGCGACAGGATCATCGCCCAGCTCATCCACGCGTAGACGGGGTGGGGGAGGAGCTGGTCGAGCCGGGTGGGGTCGTAGCGGGGGATGTCCACGACCCCGCCCTTCGGCGGGCGGGCCGGGCGCGGGCCGAAGCGCCGCTCGTACGCCTCGCGCGACAGCTGGAAGCTGAGGCGGTGGACGCCGTCGCGGTCGAGGTTCGAGGAGCGGTCGTTCGCGCCGTCGTGGTCCTTGACCGAGACCCAGATGATCCCCAGCGGGCGTTCCCCGTTCGGGTTGTAGAACAGCGACCGCTCGCCCCAGTAGCGCTCCAGGTTGAGGTCGGGATCGCACCCCGCCAGCTCGTCCAGGAGCGCCTCGGGATCGGCGCTCATGCCAGCGCCTCGACCGCCCGTCGGGCGGGACACGAGGCGAGGTGGTCGTTGACGAGGCCCGCGGCCTGCATCAGCGCGTAGACGGTCGTCGGGCCGACGAAGGCGAAGCCGTGGCGCTTGAGCTCCTTCGCCAGCGCCCTGGCCTCCGGCGCGGTGGCGACGTCGTCCCACGTGCGCGGCGCGGGGCGCGGGCCCGGCTGGTGGCGCCACACGAGCGCGGGCAGCGTCTCGCCGTCGCGCAGCGCGAGGGTCGCGCGGCCGTTGCCGGCGATCGCCTCCAGCTTCGGGCGGTGCCGGATCACGCGCGCGTCGTGCATCAGCCGGTCGACGTCGCGGCGCCCCATGCGCGCGACCCGTTCGGGGTCGAAGCCGTGGAACGCCTCCCGGATCCCGTCGCGGCGGTGGAGGATCGTCCGCCAGGCGAGCCCGCTCTGGAGGCCCTCCAGCGACAGCGCCTCGAACAGCCGCGTCTCGTCGCGCTCCGGGCGGCCCCACTCGTCGTCGTGGTAGCGCTCGGTCGGGGCGTCGCCGTCGCCGAAGCAGCGCGGGTCAGCCATCCTGCTCCACCCCCTCGCGCGCGGCCTGGACGACCGCGGCCAAGACCTTGCGCGCGGCCAGCACCTCGTCGAGGGTCATGCGCTCCGCGAGCCGGGCCTGCCACGGCTCCGACGCCGCGGCGATCGTCGCCAGCGTCCGCTCGCCCTCCGGGGTGAGGCGGATCAGGGGCGAGCGCGCGTGGTCCGGGTTGGGCACGGCGGCGAGCAGGCCCTCGTCCAGCAGGAGGTCGACGACGCGCTGGAGGCTCTGGCGCGAGATCCCGAGCCGCCGCGCGCCGCGCGCGACCGTCCAGTCGCCCTCCGACGCGAAGACGCTCAGCGCCGACCACCGCGCCTGCGTCTGACCGACCGTGGCGGCCATCTCGTCGCCCAGCCGCCGGATCGCGCCCGCGGCCTCGACGACGTCCGCGACGAGGTACCCGGCCTGCTCGGCCGTCTGCTTGCGGGGGGTGCGCTCAGGCATTTGCCAGGATCCTGTCAGATAGACAAGATGCTGTCAAGCGTGCCGGGGAGCTCCGGGACGGCATCCCAACCGCCTGGAGTTCGCGGACGCCGTCGAGCGCTCACGGTGAGATCCGCTCGAGGTATTCGGCGGGCGAGTAGATCGGCAGCTCCCCGTCTCTGAGGGCGAGGAGGTGCCCGTCGCCCGACACGAGCGAGGCCTTCTGACCGGCGGCGAGCGCGAGCAGGTAGTCGTCTCCGGGGTCGGGCGAGCGGACGGCGAGCGGCGTCGATGGGTCCTCGACCGCGATGGCGGAATGCTCGAGCACGGCCAGGAAGCCGTCGGCCTCGGCCTCCGGGATCCGCTTGCGCAGCTTGGGGTAGCCGAGCGCGCGTCGCAGCTCGTCGAGGAGCATCGGCGAGACGATCAGCTCGAAGGCGCCGTTCAGCCAGGCGCGAAGGAGCCGCGCGGGAGTCCCATCGCGAGTCAGCAGCGCCGAGATGAGGACGTTCGGATCGACGACGGCTCGCACGCGTCAGCGCGAGCGCCGGCGCGTGCGGTGCTGGGCCTCCACGGCCAGCTCCATGGAGTCGTCCTCGCCGAGGTCGCCGCGCTCCCACAGGCGCTCGAGGCCGTCCAGCCCGAGATCGCGCCGAAGCGCATCCTCGATCACCGCGCTGTCGCCCTTTCCCGTCCGCGCGGCCCGCACCTTGACCGACCGTAGGACCTCCTCGTCAATCGTGAGCGTGGTGCGCACCTTCGCCATCACCGCATCATAGCGTCAAGATGAGCGTCACAAATCGGGCGCCTCGCGCGTGCTATTCGACTTGACCCGAGCAGGCGCCGCACTTGTGACGCTGGCCCTGGGCGGATGCTCAGGCGGCGGCGAGACCGACCCCGGCAGGCTGATCGTGGAGCGCGCGACAGCCACCGACGGACGAGCCGAGCTCCTCGTGTCGGTCGACGGACTGGCGGCGCGGCAGCCCGACCTCGTAACGCCGGCGCGGCGCGTCGGCCTTCTGTGCACCGACGGAAGCGCCAGGACGACTGTCGCCGGGCGCCACCCCTGGCCGTTCCTCGCCGAACCCGGGTTCGACCGTCCGCACGTGCATCAACCCGCGACGCCTCGTCAGATCGAGCGGACGGCACGCTGCCGCCTGACGGGTACGCGGCTCGCCGTCGAGGGCGAGCTCGGCTAGGCGCCCGGCGACCAGAACGCCGACGGTTCGGCCGGGTAGGCCGAACCGTCAGCGTCCCGCGACTTCGGCCGTGAGGCCGGGCCGCTTGGCGGCCGGCGGTGGCAGGGGGATTGCTGTCGCCGGCCCGTCGTTCGCGGGAAGCCGTCTCCTGCGCACGACGTTGTGCTCACGTGCCAGACACGTCCAAGCGGCGTGGTCTGTGACGAGGACTTCGACGGACCGGTTCCGCGACCGGTCAGTCTCGGGGCTGCATCAGCTTGCGCAGGCGCTGGAGGGCTCTGTACTGCAGGGCGCGCGCGCCGTCGGGTGTCGTGCCGACCACCGCGGCGATCTCCTCCGGTGTGAAGTCGAGCATGTAGCGCAGCAGGAGCACGTGCAGCTGCGTCTCGGGCAGGCGCCTGAGGAACACCGAGAGCTCGGTGTCCGAGAGGCGCTCGACGAGCACCGCGGGATCGTCCACCGCCGCGGCTTCCAGCAGCCGGCGCATCTCGATCGGGTCCGCCAGGTCCGACCGCTTCGTTTTGCGGAAGTGGTCGACCGACCGGTTGCGCGCGATGCGGTAGAGGAGCACCCGGAACGGCTGCTCGGCCCGGATCTCGTAGCGCGGGAGGAGCGTGAGGACCTGCGCGAAGACGTCCTGGACGACGTCCTCGGCCTCGTGCGGGTCCCTGAGCAGAGGCTTGAGATAGCTGTAGAGCGGCTCGAAGTAGCGCAGGTACAGCTGACTGACCGCATCGGTATCTCCCTGCTGGGCGCGGATGACGAGCCGGCCGCTGTCCGCGTCCTCGACCTGGCGAGCGGACGGCTCATGGCTCTCGACGAACACGATCCGGTCCGCATAGGGCTCCGCCTCGGGAGGAAGGGCTCGCGCCGGCACGTCGTGCGCCGATGCGCGCCGGTCGTCGACCCGTCGCCCGTCGACGTTCTGGACGACCCGTCGCTCCGCCGGCGTCGACCCGCGCGTGCTGCGCCGTGGCGCACGACGGCGATCGGAGCGGCGGCAGTCCACGACGACGCGCACCTCCGGGTCGTCGCGGAAGAACTCGCGCAGCGGCTCGTGCAGCTCCGCCGCCAAGTCATACGGGATGAGGCAGTAGACCACGCTTACGCCTCGAGATCGCGGCGGCGGGCGTGCCACGGCACGGAAGCGGGCCCTTCGGGCGCACTCGGCTGGCACGGCGCCGCCCCCGCAGCTACCATTAGGAGCCTCATTCGGCTTTCCCCCGCAATCAAAGTTAGTGACCGTAATGTCCATCCCCCTTGCCACTAGGATTATCACTATCATCTTTGGAGCCCGATGGCAAGCCGCCGCCGCCTGACCCGCGAGGAGAAGAAGGCCGAGACGCGCCAGGCGCTGCTCGACGCCGCCCGGGCCGTCTTCGCGCGGCGCGGCTACTACCCCGCGTCGGTGGAGGAGGTCGCCGAGGAGGCCGGGTTCTCCCACGGCGCCGTGTACTCGAACTTCTCCAGCAAGCTCGAGCTGTTCCTCAGCGCGTTCGAGCAGTACGCCGAGCGCCGCGCCTTCGAGACGCTGGACGCCTACCAGTCCGGCGGCGAGGAGTTCCGCGACAAGGCAAAAGGCGCTGCCAACAGCTGGATGGAGCGATTCGACGCCGACCAGGAGGCCTTCCTGCTCCACGTCGAGCTCGCCGCCCAGGCGGCCCGCGACCAGGACGGCGAGCTGCGGCAGCGCTTCGCCGAACGGGTCGGCGTCGTGCCCGCCGCACTCACCCACCTGCTCGAAGAGCACGCCGCGAACACCGGCCTGCAGCTTCCCTTCGCACCCTCCCACGTCGCCACGATCATGCACGCGCTCGGGATCGGCCTGGCCTTCCAACGCCTCAACGACCCCGAGTCGGTGCCCCCTGAGCTGTTCGGCGAGTTCGTCGCGTGGCTGGTGCAGGTCGTCGAGGAGCAGACCGACGCCGCCGCGCGAGCCGCGGGCGAGCCGGTCGAGGTCCAGCCCGCGCCCTAGGTGAGCTGCCTACGGACTTGGTGAACGGTTGAGGGGGTGTCCGGCCCCCGACGGAGGGTGCGGTTTCCACGACTGCATCACCGAAGGGAGCCGGACATGGAAGACCGTAGGTGCAAGC
>DATLOP010000191.1:0-3116 GCA_035536255.1 Solirubrobacteraceae bacterium | reverse complement strand
CGGCGATCCGCGCACCTTCGCGCTGGAGGTCTCCAACGTCCCGGGCCCCGCCGACCCGCGCCACGTCCTGGGCGCCCCCGTGAGCGCCCTGCGCTCGCTGGCCGAGATCGGCGAGCGCCACGCCCTGCGCGTCACCGCCGTCTCGCTGGCCGGGACCGTGCACCTCGGCCTGACCGCCGACGCGCGGGCGCTGCAGGACGTGGACGTCCTGGCCGCCGGGCTGGAGGCCGCCGCGGCCGACCTGCTCAGGCGGGCATGAGCCCGGCTACCGGCGCGAGCCGAAGATCCGCAGCAGGTACAGGAAGAGGTTGATGAAGTCCAGGTACAGCGCGAGCGCGCCGATGATCGCCGCGCGCTCCGTCGCCTCGCCGCCCTGCGCCTGCTCGCCGTAGCGCTTGAGCTTCTGCATGTCGTACGCGGTCAGGCCGGCGAAGATGAGGACGCCCGCGTACGTGGTGATCCAGTACAGGAGGCTGGACGCGACGAAGAAGTTCACCACCGTGGCGATGATGAGCGCGATCAGCGCGGCGAACAGGATCGTGCCCAGCGACGTCAGGTCGCGCTGCGTCGTGGCGCCGATGAACGCGAGCACGGCGAACATCGCCGCCGTGATGAGGAACGTCGTGAAGATCGACTGCGCCGTGTACAGCTCGAACACGAACGCGAACGTCACGCCGACGAGCGCCGCGTAGACGAAGAACAGCACCGTCGCCACGGCGGGCGACATCCGGTTGATCCCGAACGACAGGGCGAGCACGAGGCCGAGCTGAGCCACGATCACCCCGATCACCAGGCCGGGGGTCTCGGTGATGTCGGTCAGCAGCGAGTCGCTGGCGCCGATCGCGGCGGCGACGAGGCCGGTGGTCAGCAGCCCCAGCAGCATCCACGTGAAGACGCGCTGCAGGAACGTCTGGAAGTAGGTGGCGCCCACGCGCCCGGCGGCGAATTCCATGGCTACGACTTCGCCACGCCGTGCGCGGCCCCTGCCCTACGCCGCGGCTTCGACCTCCACGTCCACGCGGTCCTGGTAGAAGCACCAGCGCCCGGCGATGCCGGCCACCCCGGGCAGCGGCTCGGGATAGGACCACGCCACCGCCTCCTCGACCCGCTCCCCCACCCGCGCCGAGCGGTACACGGCGTCGCCCTTGAACGGGCAGTGGCTCGTGTGCCCGGAGGGCTCGAGCCGCTCGCCGCGCACGTCGGCCTCCGGGACGTACCACCGCGGCGGCAGCCGCCCCTCCTCCAGCACGACCGCGTCGCGCGTGTCCGCCAGCACCTCGCCGTCCAGGCGCACGACGACGCGCCCGGGGACGGGACGAACCGTGATGCGGTGCCCTGGTGCTCGCACGCATCCCAGAGTAGGCTCCATCACGGATGGGCGCGGAACAGAAGGTCACCTTCTGCCGGATATGCGAGGCGCACTGCGGGATGGTCGCCACGGGGGAGGACGGGGTCGTGACGAAGCTGCGCCCCGACGGCGAGCACCCGCTGTCCACGGGCTACGCGTGCCCCAAGGGGATCGCGATGCTCGACGTCCACAACGACCCCGACCGCGTCACGCACCCGCTGCGCCGGCGCGCCGACGGGACCGGGTTCGACCCGGTCTCCTGGGACGACGCGCTGGCCGACATCGGGACGCGCCTGCGCGCCGTCCGCGACCGCCATGGCGGCGAGTCGATCGGCTGGTACATGGGCAACCCGGGCGCCTTCTCCTACTCCCACCCCCTGTGGGTCAAGGGGTTCCTGGACGCGGTGGGCTCGCGCCACTACTACACGGCGTCCTCGCAGGACGTGGCCAACCGCTTCGCCGCCTCGGCCCTGCTCTACGGGTGCAGCGCCCTGCTGCCCATCCCCGACCTGCACCGCACGGACTTCCTGCTGATGGTCGGCGCCAACCCGCTCGTCTCGCACGGCAGCGTCCTCACCGCGCCCCGGATCAAGGACCAGCTGCACGCGATCGCCGGCCGCGGCGGGCGCGTGGTCGTGGTGGACCCGCGGCGCAGCGAGACGGCCCGCGCCTTCGAGCACGTCGCGGTGCGCCCCGACACCGACGCCTGGCTGCTGCTCTCGCTGCTGCACGTGATCTTCGCCGACGGCCTGGAGGACTGGCGGGCGATCGTCCACCAGTCCGAGGGCTACGGCTGGCTGCGCGAGGCCGCCGCCGGGCACCCGCCCGAGGCCACGGAGGAGCACACGGGCGTTCCGGCGCAAACCGTCCGGGCGCTGGCCCGCGACCTCGCCGCCGCGCCGTCGGCCGCGGTGTACGGGCGCACCGGCTCGTGCCTGGGACGCTTCGGCACGCTCGTCGCCTTCCTGCTCGACGCGCTCAACGTCGTCACCGGCAACCTCGACGCGCCCGGAGGCTGGGTGTTCGGGCGCCCGGCGATCGCGCTGGACGAGGTGGCCGACGCCGCCGGGCTGGCCACCTACGGCAAGTGGCGCTCGCGGGTCGGGAGCTTCCCCGAGGTCCTGGGCGCCGCCCCCGCCGCGCTGATGCCGCGCGAGATCACGGAGCCCGGGGACGGGCAGATGCGCGCGCTGTTCGTGTCCGCCGGCAACCCGGTGCTCTCGGTCCCCGACGGGGCGGCGCTGGAGTCCGCGCTGGAGCAGCTGGACCTGTTCGTCTCGCTCGACCTCTACGTGACCGAGACCAACCGCCGCGCCGACTACGTCCTGCCCGCGACGACGTTCCTGGAGCGCGAGGACCTGCCCCTCGCCTTCCTCGGCCTGTACACGACCCCGTTCGTGCAGTGGACCGAGCCCGTCGTCGAGCCGCGCGGCGAGGCGCGCGACGAGTGGGAGGTGATCGACGCCCTGGGCGACGCGCTGGGCGTCTCGGTCCTCCCCACGCCGCAGCTGCGCGCGCTGGGCCGGCGCCTGGGCAAGTTCGTCACGCCGCGGCGGCTGGTCGACCTGCTGCTGCGCAGCGGGCCCGAGGGCGACTGGTTCGGCCTGCGCCGCGGGCGCCTGAGCGTGAGGCGCCTGCGCGGGAAGCCGCACGGCGTCGTCGTGGCCGACGAGATCGCCACCGGCGTCCTGCCGCGCAAGGTGCGCCACCCGTCGGGGAAGGTGCGGCTGGACCCGCCGGAGATCCGGGCCGAGGTCGAGCGCCTGGC
>DATLOP010000190.1:0-8186 GCA_035536255.1 Solirubrobacteraceae bacterium | reverse complement strand
CGGTTCGTCGGCACCGCGCGTCACCGGTGACGGACGCCGCATTCGACGCACCCGCGCGACTGAGGCGGAGGCACGAGACGTGCCACCTCTTCAACCTGAGCGGAGAGGGAGGGATTCGAACCCTCGAACGAGCTTGACGCCCGCTACGCGATTTCCAGTCGCGCCCGTTCAACCACTCCGGCACCTCTCCAGGCGACGGGAAGACTAGAGCGCCCAGGCGCCGTCCCGGAGGACGGGGACGCGGGCGCCGTCCCGCGTGACGCCGGTGGCGTCCACGTCGGGGCCGCCGATCATGAAGTCCACGTGGATGTCCGAGACGTTGGCGCGGCGCTTGTCGGCCTCGTCGTCCACCGCCATGTCGTAGGCGCGGCCCAGGGCGATGTGGCTGGCCGCGTTCTCGTCCAGCAGCGTGTCGTAGAAGACGGTGTCCAGCGGACCGATCCGCCCCTCGCGATCGACCAGCGCCACCTCCCCCAGCCGCGCCGCCCCCTCGTCGCGCTCGCACAGCGCCCGCATGGCGTCGGCGCCGGCCTGCGCGTCGATCCGCACCGCCCGCCCGTCGCGGAACTCCACCTCCAGGCCCTGGATGATCGTCCCCGGCAGGGCCAGCGGCTTGGTCGCGCGCACGACGCCGTCCACGCGCTCGGGGTCCGGCGTCGTGAACGTCTCCTCGGAGGGCAGGTTGGGGAAGTGCTCGATGCCGTCCACCGTGGTGAACGACGCGGCCAGCCAGCGCGAGCTGGGCAGCAAGCCCACGGTCAGGTCGGTCCCCGGGCCCTCCAGGTGCAGGGCGTCGAAGCGCCGCTCGCTCAGCCGCCCGGCGGCCGCGACCAGCGTCCCCATCCGCTCGCGCCACGCCGCCACCGGATCGTCTTCGTCCAGCCGGCAGATGTGGCGGATCGCGCCCCACAGGCGCTCGAACGCCTCCGCCGGTGGCGCGCCGGGGTACACGAGCTCGGCCCACTCCTGGGTGGGCGCGGGGGCGATCGTCCAGTTCGTCGTGCGCTCGCTGACCACGCGCCCCGTCTCGGCCACGAACGGGAGTTGGTCGCGCCCCACCCGCGCCGGGTCGAGGTCCTCGAGCAGCCGCGGCGCCACCGGTCCCGACAGCCCGATCCGCGCCGCGCGGTGCTCGCCCAGGGCGAGGATGCGCTCGCCGTACCACGGCGGCACGTAGTCCAGGGTGTCCTGCGCGGCGTAGGCGATCCGGGCGCGCTTGACGTGGACGTCGAACCACGCGACGTCGACGAAGCGCGCGCCGCGCCGGTAGGCCTCGGCGGCCAGGGCGCGGGTGATCCGCTCCTTGCCGGGCTCGGTCCCGATCGCCACCACCTGGCCGGGCTGCACGTTGGCCCCGAAGCCCACGACCAGCTCGGCGAAGCGCTCCAGCTCCTCGTCGGTCACCGCGCGATTATGGACAGGAGCGGATGTAGACGAGGGGGTTGGGGCCCTCGCGGTCCAGGACGCGCTCGTGGATGCGGTCGGGGAAGGCGCCGCTGCGCGCGTGGAAGCAGCCGCGGGCCCCCACCTGGACGCCGTAGGTGGCCAGGCCCGGCTCGGGACGCCCGCGGACGTACCAGCGCACCCGGCAGCGCCACGGCCAGGCGCGCGCCTCGTCGGCGGGCTGGCGCGAGCGCGGAGAGCAGCGCACGTCGGCGTGGCGGATCACCAGGCGGTCGGCGCGGCCGGTGCGCATCCGGTGCTGCGCCGCGTAGTTGCGCTTGAAGGCGCGCGACATCGCGCGCTCGAGCGTGGCCCGGCCGGTGCGGATGTCGTAGCGCTCCCCGCAGCCGGCGAGACCGAGGGCGGCGACCAGCAGCACGACGCACGCCGGCCTGACGGCGAGGGCGGCGCGGCGGGCGGTCGACGTCCCCCTCACAGGAACGGCACCACCCGGGTGAGGACCACGAACACGCTGAACGCCGCCGCCACGGCGGGCAGCGCCCGGCGCGCCCGGCCCAGCGCGGCCAGGGGGACCAGCCACACCACGTACCAGGCCAGCAGCCACGACGTGCAGGCGAGCAGGGCCGCCGTGGCCCAGGCCGCCGAGTCCAGCCAGGCGTCGCGGTCGCGCCACGTCCGCCACAGCAGCGCCGCCAGGACGGCCAGGAAGGCGACGGACGCCACGACGCGGGCGCCGCGCGGGTTGCCGCTCCAGCCGAGCACCGCGCCGAGCTGGGCGATCACGCTCGTCCCGGAGTCCAGCCCCTGCTGGGTGCGCAGGACGTTGACGAAGTCCAGCGCGTGGGAGCCGAAGAACGCCACGGCGACGAGCACGACGCCGGCCGCGGCCGCCGCGGCGGAGAGGATCGTGCGCCGGCGGTCCGCCGCCCCCAGGACCAGGAACGGCACCAGCAGCCCGGCCGACGCCTTGACGGCCACGGCCAGCGACCCGGCGGCGGCCCCGGCCCGCGCACGCCCGCGCAGGACCAGCCACACGCCGGTGAGCGCCACCGCCATCATCAGGACGTCGTTGTGCGCTCCCCCCAGCGCGTACACCAGGACCGCCGGGTTCAGCCCGTACAGCGCGAGGCCGAGGCGCGGGTCGCGGCCCAGCTCGCGCGCGCACGCCGCGATCAGCCAGCAACAGGCCAGGCTGGCCGCCACCACCGCCGCCTTGAACGTCAGGTAGCCGCCGGCCACCCCGAGCGGGACGAGCGCGTAGGTGAACAGCGTGAACAGCGGCCCGTAGGGCGACGAGAAGTCGTCCCAGCGCACGAACGGGTAGGTGGGGTCGCTGACCACGGTCCCTGAGTCGGTGTCGTAGGGGTTCAGCCCGTGCAGCGCCCCCATCCGCCCCCAGTCCAGGTAGCCGAAGACGTCGGCCGAGACCAGCGGGGGCCCGAGCGCGATCAGGAGGTGCAGCCCGACCGCCGCGCCCACCACCCAGCGGGCCCGCAGGGCGGGGACGGTGAGCAGCGCGACCAGCCACGCCCCGCACATCGCGACCATCCACAGGGCGAAGTCCTCATACGGCAGGTAGCCCCCGAGGTCGCCCAGCGGCCCGCGCAGCCACAGGGGGAAGCCGCCCGTCCGCGCGGGGACCAGCGGCGTCGGCCGGTAGGCCGCCCCGGTGACGATCGCCCACGCGCACACCGCGAGCCCGCCCAGCGAGGCGACGCCCACCACCCGCCGCGCGACCTGTCCGGCTGGCGCCATCGCGGGCGGCACGATGGCACAATCGACGCGGATGGCCCGGGCAGGGGGTGCTCTCCTCGTCGCCGTGCTGACCGCGCTCGCGGTCGCGGTCCCGAGCGCCTCGGCGGCCGGGCGCTGCGGGACGCACGCCTGGTGCGACACGCGGCTGTCCCCCGACGTCCGCGCCGAACGGCTGCTGAGCGCGCTCACGCCGGACGAACGGATCGAGCTGCTGGCCGGCGACGAGCTGACCGGCGTCTTGGGCGGAGACCACACCCACACGGGGACCAGCAACGGCGTCCCGCGCGTCGGCCTGCCGCCCGTGTACTTCAGCGACGGCCCGGTCGGACCGCGCCAGGGGCTGTCCACGGCCCAGCCGATCCCGATGGGGCTGGCCGCGACGTTCGACCCGCGCCTGGCCAATCTGGCCGGGCAGATCGTGGCGGCGGAGGCGCGCGGCAAGGGCAACGACGTCGTGCTCGCGCCGACGGTCAACATCCTGCGCACGCCGCGCTGGGGCCGCGCCTTCGAGACCTACGGCGAGGACCCGTTCCTGAGCGGCCGCCTCGCCGTGGGGTGGGTGCAGGGCGCGCAGTCCAAGGGCGTCATCGCCAACGTCAAGCACTACGCCGCCAACAACCAGGAGGGCGTCAATCCCGCGGCCGACGCCAGCCGGTCCGGCGAGCCGTTCGGCCCGCCCGCGACCGAGGGCAACCGGCTGACCGTCGACGTCCGCGCCGACGAGCGCACGCTGCGCGAGATCTACCTGCCCCAGTTCGAGGCGGCGGTGAAGCAGGGGCGGGCCGGGTCGATCATGTGCTCCTACAACCGCCTCAACGGCCAGTACGCGTGCGAGAACGAGTTCCTGCTGCGCCGGGTGCTGCAGCGCGACTGGGGCTTCAAGGGCTTCGTGCTCGCGGACTACGGCGCGGCCAAGAACACCGGCGACTCGCTGCGCAACGGGCTGGACTTCGATCCTTGGCCGGCCATCGCCTACGACCCGCGGGCCGTGCGCGCGGCGCTGGCCACCGGCCAGGCCACGCCCGCCCACGTCGACGAGCACGTGCGCCGGATCCTGCGCACGCTGTTCGCGTACGGCTTCTTCGACCGCGCCGCCTACCGCGACGACGACCGCCAGATCAACCAGGCCGCCCACCTGCGCTCCGTCACCCGGATCGAGGAGCGGGCGATCACGCTGCTGCGCAACCGGGGCTCGCTCCCGCTGGATGCGTCGCGGCTGCGGTCGATCGCCCTGATCGGCGTCCCCGCCAACCAGTTCAAGACCGGCTCCGGCTCGGCGGCCGTGCGCCCCTTCTCCTATGTCACCCCGCGCGAGGCGCTCGCGCGGCGGGCCGGCCCGGGCGTCCAGGTCCGCTACGACGACGGCAGCGACGCGGCGCGGGCGGCCGCGCTCGCGCGCGGCAGCGACGTCGCGATCGTCTTCGCCGCCGACCACCAGACCGAGTTCACCGACCGCAACTGCCTGTCGCTGCAGTGCCCGCCGATCCACGGCGACCAGGACGCGCTGATCGAGCAGGTCGCGGCGGCCAACCGCCGGACGATCGTCGTGCTGGAGACGGGCGGCCCGGTCCTGACGCCGTGGCGCGAGCGCGTGGACGCGATCGTCGAGGCGTGGTACCCGGGGATGGGCGGCGGCACCGCCATCGCGCGCGTGCTGTTCGGCGACGTGGACCCGGGCGGGCGGCTGCCGGCCACGTTCCCGGCCCGCGAGGCCGACCTGCCGACGGCCGGCGACCCGGAGAAGTACCCCGGCGTGGCCGAGACCGTCCACTACAAGGAGGGCGTGCTGGTGGGCTACCGCTGGTTCGACGCCCGCCGCCTGCAGCCGGCCTATCCGTTCGGCTTCGGGCTGTCCTATACGCGCTTCGCGCTGCGCGGCCTGCGCGTGCGCGCCACCGGGCCCACGTCGGCCACCGCCAGCATCGAGGTCGTCAACACGGGCGAGCGCGCGGGCAACGCCGTGCCCCAGCTCTACCTCGGGCTGCCGTCCCCCGGCCCGGGGATCGTGCAACCGCCCCGCCAGCTGCGCGGCTTCCGCAGCCTGCATCTGGGCCGCGGCCGCGCCCGGCGGATCGCGTTCCCGATCGGCGCGCGCGCCCTGTCCTACTGGGACGTGCGCACGCGCGACTGGCGCGTGGCCCCCGGGTGCTACGAGGTGACCGTCGCGCAGTCCTCCCGCGACGCCGCCGCCCCGCGCGCGCGGCTGGCCGTCGGTGGC
Source organism: Solirubrobacteraceae bacterium (assembly GCA_035536255.1). Classification (GTDB taxonomy): domain Bacteria; phylum Actinomycetota; class Thermoleophilia; order Solirubrobacterales; family Solirubrobacteraceae; genus AC-38. The sequence continues at coordinate 2,809 of DATLOP010000190.1, read as the reverse complement.
GCGCGCTGCGGCAACGGCGCGGTGCGCCTGGCGTAGGGTCGCCCTGTGGAGGACACGTCCGCCTTCGCCACCGTCGCGCTGCCCATCGCGCTGGCGCTCATCATGGGGACGCTGGGGCTGTCCCTGCGCCCGGCCGACTTCGCCCGCATCGTCTCGCATCCGCGCGGCGCGCTGATCGGCCTGGCCAACCTGCTCGTCGTCTCGCCCCTGCTGGCCTTCGCGGCGGCCGAGCTGTACGGCCTGGAGGCGGCGTTCGCCGTCGGCCTGGTGCTGCTCGGCGCCTCGCCGGGCGGGACGCTGGCCAACCTGCTCACCCATCTGGCGCGGGGCGACACCGCGCTGTCGGTGACGATGACCGCGATCTCCTCGGTGGCGGCGGTCGTGACCGTCCCGCTGTACCTGGGCCTGGCCATCGACCACTTCGGCGCCGGGTTCGCGCAGGACTTCGACCTGGCGGGCGTGGTCGTCCGCGTCTTCCTCATCACGATCGTGCCGCTGTCCCTCGGGATGTGGCTGCGCTCGCGCGATCCGGCGCGCGTCGCCGCGGCCGAGCCGCGCGTCAAGCGCGTCGCGATGGTCGTGTTCGTGTTCGTGGTCGCCGGCGCCGTGGCCAGCGAGCTCGACACGATCCTCGACAACTTCGCCGCGCTGGCCCTGGCCACCCTGTCGCTCAACGTCGTGGCCATGACGGTGTCGTTCCTGGTGGCGCGCGCGGCCCGGCTGGACGACCGCCAGGCCACGGCGATCTCGATGGAGCTGGGGATCCACAACAGCACGCTCGCCATCACGGTCGGCGCCTCGATCGCCGACGTCGTCGCGGTCCCCGCCGCCGTCTACAGCGCGTTCATGTTCATCACCGCGGGCTCCTTCGCGCGGCTGATGTTCCGCCGCAACGCCGCCGAGCCGTTGGCGGCGCCCGCCCCGACCGGGTAGCGTGCGCGTCATGGACCCGCTGCGCACTCTCTCCGCGATCCGTCTCGGCGTCGGCACGAGCGCCTGGCTCACACCGCGCCTGGCCGGTCGCGCCTTCATGCTCGACCCGTCCGGCAACCCGCAGTCGCCCTACCTGGCGCGCCTGTTCGGGATCCGCGACGTGGCCCTGGCCTACGGGACGACGTCCTCGGCCGGCGACGCGCGCCGCACCTGGCTGACCGCCGGGATCGCGTGCGACGTCGCCGACACGCTGGCCGCCCTGGCCGGCGGCCGCGCCGGCTACCTCTCGCGGACTCAGACCGTCCTGCTCGCCGCCCCGGCGATCGCCGCCGCCGCCCTCGGCGCCGCGGCGCTCAGCGCGGGCGACGGCGTGGCCGTGCCCACCGGCTAGCGACATCGCCGCCCATCGGGGCCGGAGGCCGCCCGCTGGGTTCCGAGGCCGCCGCAAAACCCTAGGTGCTGGGCGAATACGTCGAGGTGGGTGGGAACGTGGTCGTTCCGATCCGTTGGCACGGAAGGGGAAAGGCCAGCGGCGCGGTGGTGGACTTCTCGTGCGGGGGAGCCACTCGCGTGTGTCGCGCCGGTTACACGGCTTGCGCGGCGCGGTTGATGGTCGCTCGCGCCGCCCGTTCATAGCGTCTCTCTCGTAGTCGATCCCCCACAGAGAGAGGCAGGCGAGATGCACACGTTCCGTCCGTTGGTCGTCCTGTTCGCGATGCTGGCACTCATCCTCGCGGCCGCGTCTTCGGCCGCCGCGGCTCCGAACCCCCAGCAGTGGACCGTCAACCACAACGCCGGCCCGGTGAAGGGGAACTTGGAGTACGAGCTCGTCAACCTGACGAACCGCTCCCGGATCGGTTACGACAGTCGAACCGGTGTCGATCTCGGCTGGACCAGCCGGGGCGGCAACTTCGAGCTGCGCCGAGCCAACGAGCGCGATCACCGCGCCGCGCGACCCAACGAGACGTTCGCGCTCTACAACACCAAGACGCGCAAGTACGTCGTGTACGGGAAGCAGACGTTCGGGATCAACCTCGACTTCACCTCGTCTCCCGTATACGAGTGGAAGGTGAGCCAGGGACGCGGCGCGTTCTCGCTCTACAACACGCGGGCGCGTGACTACGTCGTCTACGGCAAGCGCACGTGGGGAATCAACCTGGTCTGGGCCGGCTTGACGGGCGAGGGCGACGGCCTGACGAAGAAGACGGTCGAGCTGCCGCGCGCGAACCTGATCTGGACGGGCTTCCGGAACTTCCGGGGCCCGACGGGCGTGAGGTCGGGGGACCACCTGTTCGACACCCTGGTCAGCATCCAGAACGCCAGCGCCGACACGCTGTACTTCCAGGCGGGCAACGAGGACGGCACGAGCTGGGGCGACCCCGACGCCGTCACGCTCGCCCCCCGGGCGACCATGACCGCGGCGCAGATGAAGGTCGTGTTCGGGAAGGAGGCACCCAGGATGCAGGTGTTCCTGGACGCCTACATCAAGGAGCCGACGCCGGTCGCCGTGACCCACCTCAACATCACGTACATCGACCGCTAAACGACCCCCAACGGTTTTCGAGACGGGATACTGGGCGGGCGATGTCGCGGGAGAACGTGGAGTCGCCCCATGAACGGGATCCGGCGTCGGTATGAAGGACTATCTCCTGGGAATCGTTCTTCTCGGGGTCGTCGCGGGCGGCTGTGGCCTCGCCGCGGTGGGCGTGCGGGCGCGGCTCGCGCCGGGCGCGACGGGCGCGCTTTCGCGGCTGATCGAGGTGGTCGTCGCAGTTGGTGTGCTGACGGTGACGAGTCAGGCGCTCGCGGCGGCAGCCGTGTTCCGCGAGGCGACGGTCGTGCTGGTCGCCGTGCTGGCGGGCCTCGGAGGCGTCCT
>DATLOP010000189.1:0-2928 GCA_035536255.1 Solirubrobacteraceae bacterium | reverse complement strand
TGGCGCTGGTGCTGTCCGCGGCAGGGATCTTCGGGGTGCTGGCCGGACGCGTGGCCGAGCGCACGCGCGAGATCGGCGTGCGCAGCGCGGTTGGCGCGACGCCGGCGCGCATCGTCCGGCTGGTAGTGGGCCAGGGGGTGCGGCTGGCCGCCATCGGCCTGGCCATCGGCGCGGTGGGGACGCTGGCGCTCGGGCGACTGCTGGCAGGCCTCCTCTTCGAGGTGACGCCGAACGACCCGTGGACGCTCGCCGCGGTCGTTGCCGCGCTCGCGGCGGTGGCGGCGGCGGCGTGTGTGATCCCGGCGCAGCGCGCCGTGCGCGTGGATCCGGCGGTGGCGCTGCGGGCGGAGTGAGGGCGCGGTAGCCGCGCGCCCGACGGATGGGCCGGGCGTCCCGGGACGAGACGCCGACGCGCGGTGTGCCCGGCGCCCGCACATTGGCGCATCGGCACTCGAGTCGTGCCGACGACGCCCGACGTCGGAGGTCCACGGCCGAACGGCCGGTCCTCCTCCCGAGACGGCGCGCCGCGTCCGATCTCCTCCACCACGGAGAGTCCCGTGCACCGCTCCCCCTTCCTCGTCGCGGCCATCGCGGCGGTCTCGCTCGTCGCTTGCTCCGATCGCGACGACCCCGCCGGGCCGGTATTCGACGGCAGGCCGGCCAGCGCCGCCCTCGCACGCGCGTCGGTCGACCACGATCTCATCATCCGCGATGTCACGCTTCCGGGCGTCGGCCCCGTGGACCTGCACGGCCGCGTGTACGTGGACGAGGCGCGCGCGGCCTCGTCGTGCGAGAACCACACCGGGGTCGCGGTGCACGGGTACGCGCACACCGCCGCCACGATGGCGGGCTTCGCCGAAGCGCTCTTCGACGCGCCGTCGGAAGGGGTGTGCCGGCTGGTGGCTCTCGATTTCCCCGGGCGCGGCGGCAGCGGCGCCGGCGCCGCGGGTGCCTTCTCCGGCCTCGCGCTCGAGCACTACGTGGCGGCGTTGCTCGGCGCACTCGAGCGGCTCCCCGCGTACGGCATCGAGCCGCGCCTGCTCGTCGGCCACAGCCAGGGCGGGCTGGTCATCCAGATGGCGCAGAACGCCCTGGTCGCGGCGGGGACGGGACTGCGCGAGCGCTTCGGCATCCGCGAGGTGGCGCTCCTCGCCCCGGTGCCGGCGCAGCCCGTGGACTGGGCGTTCGCGGGGGCGGCGGTCGGCCTGCTCCAGGCCTTCGGCACGTTCACCCCGGAGCTCGGGGTGCACATCCGGATTCCCGACGGTGTCTGGCCGGGACTCTTCTTCGTGAGCCCGGCGGGACAGCCGGCGGCGGGCATTCCGTCACTCCATCAGGTCGTGGCCCGCGGCTACAACGCGCCTGAGCCGCTGACCTCCTCATTCCAGCTCGTCACGCAGCGCCCGGCCGTGGCTGCGGGGATCTTCGCCGTCGCCCATGGCACCCGCCTGCGGATCGTCGGCTTCGAGCAGGACGTTCTCGTGCGTCCTGCGGAACTCGCGCAGCTGTTCGACCACCTCACGGCCGGGGCGCCGGGCGGCGGCAGGATCGGAACGGTGACGGGCCCCGAGGCAGTGCATGACATGTACATCTCGTCGCCGCGGGCGGCGATCGGGCTCATGCAGGACCTCGTGCCGTAAGACTTCTCGGCGCCGCGAGCCGCGAAACGCACGTTTTTTGCGCTGCCTCCGGACCCCGGGGCCGATGCCGGCCTCGCGAGCCCTCCGGAGGTAGCCGCATGCGTAGCAGCCGCAGTCTCCCTCTCCTCCTCGTCATCACGCTGGGAATCCTCGCCGCGGCCTGCGAGCGTGAGCCGGTGGGGCCGCCGGGCGTTGCCGCGCCCCCGGTGGCGACGGCGCAGGCGTCGGGCGATGAGGGGCCGCCGCCGAAGTACAACTTCGGTCAGGACACCTACCGCACCGGCGTGTTCACGGGCGAGGGCGTCACGCCGACGGGCCTCCAGTGCACCACCTTTGCCGACGGCCAGGGCCAGGTCTGCAACGGCTTCCTGGCGAGCAACGTGGACGGCACGCGGCTCGACGTGCGCCTGGCGGTCCCCGCCGGCGCCGCCGGCGTCCTGCACCCACTCGTCGTGCTGGTCCACGGCTACGGCGGGAGCAAGAGCAGCTCGAGCGACATCGCCGACTCGCTCTATGCCGACGGCTACGCCGTGCTGCGGTACTCCACGCGGGGCTTCGGCAAGTCGTGGGGCCAGGTGAACCTCGCCGACGAGCACGCGGAAATTGCCGACCTGCGCAGCATGGTCGGGCAGGTGGTGGACGATCCGCGGTTCTCCCTCGACCCGGACGCGGTCGCGGTCACCGGCGCGTCATACGGGGGCGGCCACTCCTGGCTGTCGCTCCTCCAGCCGACGTTCCGGAGTCCGCGGGGGGCCGGCGTGCGCATCCGCGCCATCGCCCCGATCGCGCCCTGGACGGACCTGCTCTACGCCCTGGCGCCTAACGGCTCGCCGCGCGAGTCGCTCGACCGGCCCGGCGCGGCCAAGATCAGCTGGATCGACGCGCTCTTCGTCGGCGGCGCCCACGAGCCGACCGAAGAGCGGCCCTACGTCAACTACCCTGACTACCTCGTCGCCTGGGGGGGCTACCTCAACGGCGCCGAGCCGAACGAGGTGGACCCCATCTATCGGCAGCTCGGCGACGGGCTCGCCGGGTATCGGTCCGTCTGGTGGCGGAAGGACTTCTGGCGCCAGGTCGCACAGCACCGCGTCCCGATCTTCCAGGTGCAGGGGCTGACCGACGACCTGTTCCCGCTCCCCGAGGGGCTGCGGATGCTGCTGGCGCTGCGCACCGTGGACCCGGCATACCCGATCACGTCGTACTTCGGGGACCTCGGTCACCCGCGGGCGCGGAACAAGCAGCGCGAGGTGGACCACGTGCTCCGCCTCATGCGCACCTGGCTCGCCTT
>DATLOP010000188.1:0-2536 GCA_035536255.1 Solirubrobacteraceae bacterium | reverse complement strand
CGGTCGCCGTCCGCTCCTCCGCCACCGCGGAGGACCTGCCCACCGCCAGTTTCGCCGGACAGCAGGACACGTACCTGAACGTCGTGGGCGACGAAGCCGTGCTCGACGCGGTGCGGCGCTGTTGGGCTTCCCTGTGGACCGACCGCGCGGTCAGCTACCGGGCCGGCGGCGGGATCGACCACCGCGACGTGCGTCTCGCCGTCGTCGTGCAGCGGATGGTCGAGGCGACGGTCGCGGGCGTCCTGTTCACCGCCAACCCGCTGACCGGGAAGCGCCGCCATGCCGTCATCGACGCCGCACCCGGGCTGGGCGAGTCGGTGGTCTCCGGCGCGGTCAACCCCGACCACTTCGTCGTGGACAAGACCACCGGCGCCATCGTAGAGCGCTGCCTGGGCGACAAAAGGATGGAGATCCGCCCGGTCGCCGGCGGGGGCACACAGCGCATCGAACCGGAAGGACGCGACGACGAGGCGAGTCTCTCCGACGACCAGATACGTGCCCTGGCGGCGCTGGGGGCACGGGTCGAGGTTCACTACGGGGCGCCGCAGGATACGGAGTGGGCAGTCGACGCCGGCGGGAAGGTATGGCTCCTCCAGGCCCGGCCGGTCACGACCCTCTTCCCGTTGCCCGCCGGTTCCCCTGCAACGGACGACGAGCTGCGCGTGTACTTCTCGTTCAACGTCGCCCAGGGCGTGTACCGTCCGCTGACGCCGATGGGCGTGCAGGCGTTCCGGCTGGCGGCCTCGGGCATGGCCGCACTCTTCGGCCGGGCGCCGCATGTTCCCCACGACGGCCCCGCCACCGTCACCGAAGCGACCGGGCGTCTGTTCCTCGACGTGACGCCGCTGATGCGCAGCACGCTCGGGCGCCGGTTCTTCGAAGGAGCCACGCGGATAGGCGAGGCGCGCACCGCTACCATCGTCCGGCGTCTCGTCGCCGACCCTCGCCTCACCCCCGTGGCGACGCCCCGGTGGCCCGTCTTGCGCGCCGTGCTGTCGTTCCTCATCCGGGGGCGCGTCCCGCTGCACGCCGCCCAGGCGCTGCTGCGCCCGCAGGCGACCCGCGCTCGCATAGCGCGCCTGGAGGCGGAGCTGCGCGCGTTGGGCGAGGTGAAGCGGACCGCCGGCGCCGTAGAGAACCTCGCCGCGGTCGAGCGGTTGTTTGCCGGGGGACCGCCACGCATCATACCGGGCATCGCCCCGGTACTCGCCGTCGGTATGGGATCCTACGCGCTCGCGGGCAGGCTCCTGCGCGGCCTCACCTCCGACGACGAACGCCAGGCGGTGCTGCGCGGCCTCCCGCACAACCCCACCACCGAGATGGACCTCGCGCTCTGGGCGCTCGCCACGGAAGTGCGCGCCGACGAAGAGCTTGCGCGAATCGTGCGCGAAACCCCGCCCGAACGGCTGGCGCGCGAGTACCAGGATAACACGCTGCCTTCGAAACTCCGGTCGCTCCTGGACGGTTTTCTGCGCGCCTACGGCCATCGTGGGGTGGCCGAGATCGACCTCGGTTTGCCGCGCTGGTCGGAGGACCCGACGCACATCTTCGGCGTGGTGGCGAACTACCTCAGGTCGGACGACCCGGCGCTTGCCCCCGACGTCCAGTTCCGCCGGGCAGCCCGCGAGGCCGAGGAGATGGTCCGGGAGCTCACCCGCCGCGCCGCACGCAAGGGCCGCCTCCGCGGAACGCTGGTCGGTTTCCTTCTACGGCGTGCCCGCGGCTTGGCGGGGTTGCGAGAAATGCCGAAGTTCTGCCTCGTGTTGCTCCTGGCGCGGGCCAGGGCGCTGCTGTGGACTGTGGGAGAGGAGTTGGCGAGGACCGGGCGGTTGGAGAGTGCCGGCGACGTCTTCTTCCTCACGTTGCCCGAAGCGCGGGGGGCCCTGTCCGGCGCCGATCTTCGTCCGCTCGTCCTCGAGCGCCGGGCCGACTACGAGCACGAGCTAAAGCGCAGGCGCGTGCCGCGCATCCTCCTCTCCGACGGCACCGAACCGGAGGACACGCCCGATGCCGCTCAAACCGCCGACGATGGCGCACTACGGGGAGCCCCGGCGTCGGCGGGCATCGTGACCGCGAAGGCGCGCGTCATACTCGATCCGACCGGCGCCGCCCTGGAGCCCGGTGAGGTCCTGGTGGCGCCCGCGACCGATCCCGGCTGGACGCCCCTCTTCCTCACGGCAGGCGGCTTGGTGATGGAGATGGGCGGCTCCATGTCCCACGGAGCCGTCGTCGCCCGCGAGTACGGCATCCCGGCCGTCGTCGGCGTGCCCGACGCCACCGAACGCATCACCACGGGACAGCAGGTCACGGTCGACGGCTCCGCGGGTACGGTCACCATCAAGCCACCAGACGCCTGACGGGCGGATGCCGTCATCCCTCGCGGCGTCCGCTCCCGGCGTACTTTCTAGCCGCGGTACTCCCCGCGGGCGACGGGCGGGATGTAGGTTTCGAGGTCCTCGTCCGGCAGCTCCACGGTGCGCCCGGTCTCGGCGGAGCGGTACAGGGCCATAAGCATCTCGACCACGGCGACGCCGTC
>DATLOP010000187.1:0-2116 GCA_035536255.1 Solirubrobacteraceae bacterium | reverse complement strand
CCCGCGCTGGTGCTGGGCGCGTTCGCGTGGACGGGCCGGCGGCGCTACGGCCCGTTCTTCCTGGCCCTGGTCCTGCTCGGCGTGCTCGTGATGGCCGCCGGGTTCCCCGAGGGGACGCCGCTGCGCGACGGCCTGAACTTCACCTACAACCGCGTCGAGGCCACGCACTTCCTGCGCACGTCCTACAAGGCGGGGCCGCTGGTGGCGATGGGCCTGGCCGGCCTGGGCGGCCTGGCCGCGGCCGCGGCGTGGGACCGCGTCCGCGGGGCCCCGGGCCGGGTCGCGCTCGCCGCCGGAGCCGCGGTGCTCCTCGCCGTCGCCGCCTGGCCGCTGGTCCGCGGCGACGCGCCCGACGACCAGCTGCTGTGGAAGCGCGTCCCCGCGGCCTGGACGGCGGCGGGGCGCGACCTCGACCGCGACCTGCCCGCGCAGACCCGGGCCGTGGTCGCGCCCGGCGAGCTGTTCGCCTACCCCCGCTGGGGCGGGACGATCGATCCGATCCTCCCCGCCCTGACCGAGCGCCCGGTGGCGGTGCGCAACATCGTCCCGTTCGCCGACCTGCGCGCCATCGACGCGCACTGGGAGGTCGACCGGCTGGTCGGGCAGGACCGGCTGGTGCCCGGCCAGCTCGCCCCGCTGCTGCGCTGGCTGGGCGCGGGCGCCCTGCTGGCCAACGCCGACGGCGACATCACGCGCAGCGCCCAGCCGCCGCCCGCCGACGCGGCCCGCGTGCTAGCCCGCCAGGGCTTCGGCTCCCCCGACCGGGCCTACGGGCCGGCGCGGCGGCGGCTGCCCGGAGCCGGGGAGGTCGCCGACCCGGCGGCGCTGCCGGTGGTGCGCCGCTACGACGTGGCCGGCGGCCGGCGGATCGTCCGCGTGGCCTCGCGGCGCCGCCCCACGGTGGTCGACGGCTCGGCCGAGGCGCTGGCCGGGCTGGCCGCCTTCGGCGCGCTGCCCGCGACCGTCGTGTACGCGGCCGACCGCTTCCCGGCCGAGCTGCGCCGCGCCGCCGCCGACGGGGCGGACGTCGTCATCTCGGACTCCAACCGCCGGCGCGTCTTCGTGCCCTCGCGACTGGAGCAGAACTTCGGCTGGACGCTGGGCCCGGACGAGGACCCCTCGGAGGACGCGGCGATGCTGAACCCGTTCGCCGGCCGCGGCAGCGACGCCCAGACCGTGGCGCTCTACGGGGGGGCGCGACTGCGCGCGCCGTTCTCGCCCGGCGGCGAGCAGTACCCCGAGCACCGCCCCTACGCCGCCTTCGACGGCGACCCGCGGACGGCGTGGCTGGCCGACCGCCACCTGGAGCGTTCGCGCCGGTGGGTGGAGATCGAGTTCCCGCGCCCGCGCGACGTGCCCTTCGTGGACGTGCTGCCCGAGAACGACCGCTACGGGACGGTGCGGGCGCTGGACGTCGCGGGACGCCAGGTCGCGGTCCGCCCCGGGTGGAACCGGGTGGCGCTGGGCCGGCGCGGCCTGCGGCGCCTGCGCGTTCGGATCGCCGACGTCGACTACCCGCCCGGGCTGGCCGCGGGGGGCGCGGGCGGTCTGTACGAGGTGCGCGTCCCCGGCCTGCGGGTGCGCGAGCGACTGCGCCCGCCGGTGCTGGCCGAGCGCGCGCTGGCCGGGCGCGACCTGAGCCACGGATCGCTCACCTACCTGTTCGGGCGGACCGCCGGCGACGAGCCGTTTCGCCGCGGTCGCTTCACCGGTCCGCCGCAGGCGCGGCTCGTGGCCGACCGCGGCGACGGCGAGACCGGCCTGGCGCGCACCTTCCGCCCGCCGGCGCCCCGGCGCTTTTCCGCCGACGCCTGGGCCAGCGTCTCGCCGCGGGCGCCCGACGACGCGCTGGACCGCCTGGCCGGCGCCCCCGGCCCGGCGCGCTTCACGTCGTCGAGCCGCTTCGAGGGGCGGCCGGGCGCGCGCGCGTCGAGCGCCTTCGACGCCGACCCGCGAACGGCCTGGCTCGGCCAGTGGGTCGAGCGCGCGCCGGCCTGGATCGCCTGGGAGACCCCGGCGCCGCTGACCGTGACCCGCCTGCGCCTCACCCACCCCCCCGACGTCGTCCGCTTCCCCATTCGCGTGCGCCTGACCGTCGAGCCGCCGACGGCGACCG
>DATLOP010000186.1:0-4584 GCA_035536255.1 Solirubrobacteraceae bacterium | reverse complement strand
AGGTGCGCGAGGTGGCCGGGGCCCCGCGGATCCGCTACGACCTCGACGACACCGACACGGCCCGCTTCAAGCGCGCGCTGGAGCTGCTGGCCGAGCTGTACTGGGCCGCGGGAGCGCGCGAGGTGCTGGTCCCCGTCCGCGGGATGCCGGCCCTGCGCGACGGCGACAGCCGGCCGCTGCGCGAGGCCGAGGTGCGCCCGCGCGACCTCGAGCTGATGGCCTTCCACCCGCTGGGCACCGCGGCCATGGGCACCGACCGCGAGACCTCGGTCACCGACGGCCACGGCCGCGTCCACGGGATCGAGGGCCTGCACGTGGCCGACGCCGCCGCCATCCCCAGCTCGCTGGGGGTGAACCCCCAGATCACGATCATGGCCTTCGCCACCCGCCTCGCCCACCATCTCCTGGGGGCGACCACGCCGGCGGACGAGCCCGCGCCCGAGCGGCTTCCGGCCCTCGCGTAGGCTCCAACCGGTGGACGTCGAGGAGGCAATCCGCACCCGCCGCACCCTGAAGGCGTTCGGGCAGGACCCGGTTCCCCGCGAGACCGTGGAGGAGCTGCTCGAGCTGGCCCGCTGGGCGCCCAACCACCACGTGACCGAGCCGTGGCGCTTTCGCGTCGTCGGCCCCGAGACGCTGGTCAAGCTCAAGGCGGCGGCCGGCCCCGAGGCCGCGACCAAGCTCGACCGCGCGCCGACGCTGATCGTGTCCAGCGCCGTGCTCACCGGCGACCCGGAGTGCGACGAGGAGGACCTGCACGCGACCGGCGTCGCCACCTACATCGTGCTGCTGGCCGCCCACGCCCGCGGGCTGGCCGGCTACTGGCGCACGCCCGCCGTTCTGCGCACGCCGGAGGGCTGCGCCGCGGCCGGCCTGGGCGAGAACGAGCGCTTCGTCGGGCTGATCCACCTCGGCGCGCCGCGCCAGGGCAAGGAGGCGCCGCCCCGGGCCGCGGTGTCGGACTTCACCGTCTGGCTCCCATGATCGCGCGCGCCGACGCCATTGCCGCACTGCAGGCCGACGCGTTCGACGTCGTCGTCGTGGGCGGCGGGATCACCGGCGCCGGCGTCGCGCTCGACGCGGCCAGCCGCGGCTACAGCGTCGCGCTGGTGGAGAAGGCCGACTTCGCCTCGGGGACCTCGTCGCGCTCGAGCAAGCTCGTCCACGGCGGGCTGCGCTACCTGCAGCAGTTCGACCTCGGGCTGGTCCGCGAGGCGCTGCTGGAGCGCCAGCTGCTGGTGGCGCTGGCCCCGCACCTCGTCCGCCCGCTCCCGCTCGTGGTGGCGGCGTTCGAGGGCCAGCGCCCGGACCGCCTGCTGGGGATGGGCCTGAACATGTACGACGTGATGTCGCGCGAGTCCCTGCGCCGCCGCCGGCGCGACGTCAACCTCGACGGCGAGCCCGACTGGAGCCCCGACCGCCACCGGATCGTCGACGGCGAGGAGGTCCTGCGGCTGATCCCGGCGCTGACGGCGCGCGAGCCCACGGCGGGCTACCTGTTCTACGACTGCCAGACCGACGACAGCCGCCTCGTCCTGACGGTCCTCGGCGAGGCCGAGCGCTTCGGCACGGTGTGTGCGAACTGGCTCGAGGTGACCGAGCTGGTGGAGGAGGGGGGACGGGCGGCCGGCGTGCGGGTGCGCGACGGGGCGGGAGGCGAGGAGTTCACCGTGCGCGCGGCCAACGTCGTCAACGCCACCGGCGTGTGGGCGGACCGCATCCGCCCCGAGGAGCTGCACGACGAGGCCGAGGTGCCGAGGATCCGTCCCAGCCGCGGCACGCACCTGACGCTGCACCCCGCCGACCTGCCGCTGGAGGGCGCGGGCGCGATCGTGCCGGGCGGCGGCGGGCGGACCATCTTCGTCCTGCCGTGGCTGGGCCGCGTCCTGGTGGGGACGACCGACAACGACTACGAGGGCGACGTCGATCACGTGCGCCCGGCGCAGGAGGACGTGGAGTACCTCCTGGAGGCGGTCAACGAGTACTTCGGCACGGGGTTGGGCGCGGGCGACGTGACCGGCGCCTACGCCGGCGTGCGGCCGCTGATCTCGACCGGCGACCCGAAGAAGTCCGTGGACATCTCGCGCAAGGCCGAGCTCTACGAGACCTCCAGCGGGATGATCACGATCACCGGCGGCAAGCTGACCACCTGGCGGCGCATGGCCAAGCTGACCGTCGACCGCCTGGTCGAGCGCGACCTGCGCGACGCGCCGTGCCGCACCCACGAGATCCCGCTCGGGATGTCGACCGACGCGGCGTCGCTGCCGCGCGTGGAGGGGGTGCCCGAGGAGTCCTACGAGGCGCTGGCCGGGCGCTACGGGCACGCGGCCCACGACGTGCTCGCGGTCGCGGGGGAGCGGGGCGAGCTGGCCCAGCCGATCGTCGAGGGCCTGCCCGACCTCCTGGCCGAGGCGGTGTTCTCGGCGCGGCGCGAGCAGGCCCGCGGCGTCGCCGACGTGCTGCTGCGCCGCACGCGCCTGGGCCTGCTGGCCGCGCGGGAGGTGTGCGACCCCGCGTCGCGGGTGCCCGAGCGCGTCGCGGCCGCCCTGGCCCCCGAGCTGGGCCACGACGACGCCTGGGTGGCCGAGGAGGCCGAGCGCTTCCGCCAGAACGCGTCCGCCGAGGGGATCCTGCCCGGGTGAGCGCTCCGCCGACGGACCGCGTCCGCTCCCCCCGGCCGTGAACCCCCCCGAGCGGAGGCTTCTCGCCGCCGGGCGGACGCTGTCGCTGGGCGGGCGGCCGTGGCTGATGGGCATCGTCAACGCGTCCCCGGACTCGTTCTCCGGCGACGGCGATCCCGAGGGCGCCGACGTCCTCGACGTGGGGGGCGAGTCCGCGCGCACCGACCGCCCGGCGCTGGACCCGGCGCAGGAGATCGAGCGGGTCGTGCCGGTGGTGCAGCGGCTGGCCGCGGCGGGCCATCTGGTCTCCGTGGACACCTACAAGCCCGCGGTGGCGCGCGCCGCCGTCGCCGCGGGCGCGTCGATCGTCAACGACGTCAGCGGCCTGCGCGACCCCGAGCTGGCCGCGGTGTGCGCGCAGACCGGCGCCGCGCTCGTGCTCATGCACACGGTCGGGGCCCCCAAGGAGAAGGTCCTGGACCACGCCTACGACGACGTGGCGGCCGAGGTCGTGGCCTTTCTGGCCGAGCGCATCGAGATGGCGATGGGCGCGGGCGTGCCGTTCGAGTCCCTCGTGCTCGATCCCGGCCCGGACTTCGGCAAGTCGCCGGCCCAGACTGTCGCCGCCCTGCGCGCGCTGGAGGCGCTGCACGCCCTGGGGCGTCCGCTGCTGGCCGCCGTGTCGCGCAAGGACTTCGTGGGAGCGCTGACCGGGCGGGCCCCGCGCGACCGGGTGGCGGGGACGCTGGCCGCCGTGGGCTACGCCGCCGACGCCGGCGCCCACCTGCTCCGCGTCCACGACGTCCCGGCCGCGCGCGACTACCTGCAGGTAAGGAACGTGCTGCGCGGCGACGCAGAGGTGGAGACGGGCCTGCGCCTCCCCGAGGCGCTGCGGCGCGAGGAGTAGCGTCTGAGGCGCACGGCACACTGCGAGGCAGCGAAGAGAGGACGAACATGAGGTTCTTCATCGACACGGGATCGGTCGCCGAGGTGGAGGAGATCGCCGCCTGGGGCGTGCTGTCCGGCGCCACCACCAACCCGTCCCTGCTGGCCAAGGCCGAGGGGGATCCGGGCGAGGCCATCCAGCGGATCTGCGAGCTGGTTGACGGGCCGACGTCGGCCGAGGTCGTGTCCGACGACCCGCAGCGGATGGTGGCCGAGGGCCACGCGCTGCGCACGCTGCACGAGCACATCGTCGTCAAGGTGCCGTTCGGCGCCGCCGGGCTGCAGGCCACGCGCGCGCTGTCCGACGACGGGATCCCGGTCAACATGACGCTGGTCTTCTCGCCCACCCAGGCGCTGCTGTCCGCCGAGGCGGGCGCCACGTACGTGTCGTGCTTCATGGGCCGCCTGGACGACATCTCGGTGGACTCGACCGAGGTCGTGGCCTCGATCGTGGCCGCGCTGCGCCCGGCAGGCGGGGCCGTCCAGGTCCTGGCGGCGTCGATGCGCCATCCCGAGCACGTGGTCACCGCGGCCACGCTGGCGTGCGAGGTCGCCACCGTGCCGGCGAAGGTCCTGCGTCAGATGCTCAACCACCCGCTGACCACCGAGGGGATCGACAAGTTCACCGCCGACTGGCAGTCGCGGCCCGAGTTCGCCGACTGGCTCTCGGGACTGGTGGACTCCGCCCAGACCGCGGCCTGACCGGCCCGCGCGCTAGCCTGCGTTCCACGGTCTCCGTCCGCTGACGCCAACGCGGACGGTCGCCCACCGACCAACCGAACGAAGGGAAACACGCATGTCCGTGCTCGACCGCTCCGCTCTGGAGTCCAGTCCGCTCGCCGATCTGCACGCGATCGCCACCGAGCTGGGGCTCGACGGCTTCCGCCGTCTGCGCAAGGCCGACCTGATCGACGCCATCCTCGCCCGTCAGGGCGGGGAGGAGGCGCCCGCGCCGTCCGGCGACGGGGCCGGCGCCGGCGACGAGGACCGCCCGGCGCGCTCGCGCGGCGGCCGCGGC
>DATLOP010000185.1:0-15365 GCA_035536255.1 Solirubrobacteraceae bacterium | reverse complement strand
GTTCAGCCGCACGCAGTGCGCGCCGGCGTCGATGGCCTTCAGCGCCAGCGTGTGGTTGAAGTGGATGTCGGCGATGACGGGGATCGGCGACTCGCGGACGATCGTCCGCAGCGCCTCGACGTCGTCGTCGCGCGGGACGGCCACGCGCACCAGGTCGGCCCCCGCCTCGGCCACGGTGCGGATCTGGTCCATCGTGGCCTTCAGGTTCGCGGTCTCGGTCTTGGTCATCGTCTGCACGACGACCGGCGCGCCGCCCCCCACGGGGACGCCGCCGACCATGATCTGGCGCTTGGAGGCCATAACCTCAGTCTAGATGGCGGACGTGTATGCCACGGCCAAGCAGGGATTTCGCACCCGCCTGGCCTCGCCGCTGGCCGCCCGGGCGCGGGCGCGCCGCCACGCCGCGCTGTTCGACCTGACGGGCCTGGGCCCGACCGGCCGGGTGGTGGACCTGGGCAGCGGTCCGCTCGGCCTGCGCGCGTTCGCGCCCGGGCTCGACGTGACCGGCGTCGACCGCCTCCCCAAGCCCGAGTACCCGGGCCCGTTCGTCCAGGCCGACGTCACCGCGCGCCTGCCCTTCGACGACGGCGAGTTCGACCTCGCCTTCTCCTCCAGCCTGATCGAGCACCTGGCCCCGGCCGACCGGCCGGCGTTCGCCGCCGAGCTGCGGCGCGTCGCCCGCGGGTGGTGGGTGCAGACGCCCGCCTTCTCCTTCCCCGTGGAGCCCCTCGCGCTCCTGCCGGCCGCCCACTGGCTCCCGCCCGCCCTGCGGCGCCCCTACTGGCGCCTGGGCGTGGCGGGAGAGTGGGAGGACGTCAAGCTCCTGCGCCGCCGCGAGCTGGCGGCGCTGCTGCCGGGCGCGACGATCCACGCCGAGCGCGCCGGGCCGCTGGCCAAGAGCTGGATCAGCGTGCGGCGGGTCTCCTAGGTCTGCTGCTGCTGCTCGAGCGGGTCGGGCGCGCCGAGCTTGGTCACGTCCGGCGGCTCGTAGGCGACGCCGGGCGTCCCGCCCAGCGCGAGTACGCGCATCCCGTCGGGCCCGGGCCAGATCTTGCGCGTGGCCGCGGGGCCCACGCGCACGATCACGTCCGGGTCCAGCGCCGTGCGTTCGCCGTCGACCTCGATCTCGCCGCTCCCGCGCATCACCACGAAGACCTCCTCCTGGCCGGACTCGGCGTGGTCGTGCTCGGGGTACTGGTCGAGGTTGGGCGGCAGGTCCATCACCTGGATCCCGAAGGACTCCACCCCCAGCTCGGCCCGGACGCGCTTGAACGCTCCGCCGAACACCGCCTCCATCTCGTCGATCCGCTTGGCCTGAACGTCCGCCATCGTGCCTCCCTAGGTTGCGTACAGGCTGTATGTATAGCACGAACGTTCGTGCGTTACGCTGGTCGGCGTGCCCACCCGCGACGCCATCCTGGAGCGCTCCGCCGACCTCGCCTCCACCGAGGGGCTCGAGGGACTGACCATCGGGCGCCTGGCCACCGCGCTGGACATGAGCAAGAGCGGCCTGTTCGCGCACTTCGGCTCCAAGCAGGAGCTGCAGCTGGCCACCGTGCAGGCCGCGGCGCAGCGCTTCGTCGCCGGGGTGATCGAGCCGGCGCAGGCGGCGCCGGAGGGACTTCCGCGCCTGCGGCGCTACTGCGAGCTCTACGTGGACCACATGGAGCGCCGAGCCTTCCCCGGGGGCTGCTTCTGGGCCGCGGCGGCGGCCGAGTTCGACGACCGCCCGGGCCCGGTGCGCGACGCCATCCGCGGCGGCGTGGAGGCCTGGCTCGGCGAGCTGGCGCGCCAGGCCGAGGCGGCCGGGCTGGCCGACTCCCGGCAGGTCGCCTTCGAGCTGTGGGCGATCGGGTTGGGCGCCAACGCCTACCGGCGCCTGCTGGGCGACGCGGCCGCGTTCGACCGCGCGCGCACGGCGATCGCGCGGCGCCTGGACGCCGCCTGACGCGCCCCCTCCCCCACTGCCGCAGCACTGGTACATGTGGCGCCACCTGATCCCGCGCCTGGCCGAGCCCGACCGGGTCGACGGCTCCCCTACTTCGAGTACATCGCCTCGATCTCGTCGGCGTACTTCTCGGCAATCGGCTTGCGCTTGAGCTTCATCGTCGGCGTCAGCTCGTCGCCGCCGGGCGCCCAGTCCCCGGGCACCACGGTGAACTTCTTGATCTGCTCGACGCGCGCGAGCTTCTCGTTGGCCGCGTCCACGCCCTCCTGAACCGCGGCCACGACGCGCTCGTCGCCGGCCAGCGACTCCAGCGAGGCGTCCTCGATCCCCTGCTTGGCCGCCCACGCGGGCGCGTAGTCGGCGTCGAGCACGATCAGGGCCGTGTTGTACGGCCGGCCGTCGCCGATGGCCGCGGCCTGCCCGATCAGGGGGCTGGACGACTTCACCGCGGCCTCGATGTTGGCCGGGGACATGTTCTTGCCCGCCGCGTTGATGATCAGCTCCTTCTTGCGGTCGACGATGCGCAGGAAGCCGTCCTCGTCGATCTCGCCGATGTCCCCGGTGTGCAGCCAGCCGTCGTCGTCGATCGTCTCCGACGTCTTGTCGGGCTGGTTGCGGTAGCCCTTCATGACCACGCCGCCGCGGATCAGCACCTCGCCGTCCTCGGCCAGCTTGATCTCGATCCCGGGCGCCGGCGGGCCCACGGTGCCCAGCTTGATCTCGCCCGGGCGGTTGCACGTCCCCGCGCCGCACGTCTCGGACATGCCCCACAGCTCGGCCAGCTCGATGCCGATGGCGTGGAAGAACTCCAGGACCTCGGGCGGCGTCGGGGCGGCGCCGACGTTCACGGCCACCGCGGCGTCAAGCCCGAGCATCTTGCGCAGCCCGGCGAACATCTGCTCGTCGGCCTGCGCGACCTTCTGCGCCAGCTCCTCGGGGACCGGCTCGCCCGTCTGCTCGAGGCGGACCTTCTCCCGCGCCGCGGCCAGGGCCTGCTCCATCGGCTCGCGCTGCTCGTCGGGCTGCCCGGCCAGCATGGTCTCCAGCCCCGCCTTGAGCTTCTCCCAGATCCGCGGCACTGCGAAGAACCACGTCGGGCGCACGTCGGGCAGGTACTGCAGGATGTCGCGCGGGTTGTCGCAGGTCGTGATGGTCATCCCGTACGTCACGGGGATGTAGTGGTGCGCGTTGCGCTCGGCCACGTGCGCCGAGGGCAGCCACGAGATCACGCGCGACTCGTCGGGGAACTCGATGATGTCCTCGATCGAGCCCACGGCGGCCAGCAGGTTGTCGTGGGTGAGCTCGACGCCCTTGGGCGGGCCCGTCGTCCCGGAGGTGTAGATCAGCGTCAGGACGTCGTCGGGCTCGACGGCGCGCCAGTGCGAGTCGGCGTCGAACCCCTCGCCGCGCGCCTCGACCTCCCCCATCCCGTCCTTCCCGACGATCAGGTGCTCGAGGTCGGGCAGGTCCTCGCGCGCCTTCTCGAAGACGTCGCGGAACTGCTCGTCGACGATGGCCACGCGCGCGCCGGCGTCGGAGACCACGTACTGGATCTGGTCCGGCGTGTAGGTCGGGTAGATCGAGAACGGCGTCGCGCCGAGCGTCATCACCGCCAGGTCGGCGATGTGGAACTCCGGGCAGTTGGGGAACATCAGCGCCACGGTGTCGCCGCGGGACACGCCCAGGTCGGCCAGGCCGCCGGCCAGCGCGTCCACGCGGTCGCGCAGCTGCGACCAGGTCAGGGAGGTGGAGTCGTCGCGGGTGCGCACGGCGACGCGGTCGGGCACGCGTTGCACGGTGTCGCGGAACGCCTCCGCCATGGTGGTGGCCGTGACGGTCCTCGAAGCGGTGCTGCCTTCCATCTCGCTCCCTCCTCGCTCGGGCGTTGGAGGGAGGCTATCGCGGGGTGTCAGACGAGGCGACGTTCGGTGCGCGTGCGCTCGTCCCAGCCGTTGCGGCGGGGGGCGACGGCGACCAGGGAGCGGGCGACGAGGGTGACCTGGCGGCGATGCGCCTCCTGGGTGGTCTCGCCGGCACGGCGGATCTCTGTCACGTTCGGGGTCTTCATCACTGGGCTCCTTGTGTCCTTTGTCGGCACAAGCGCCTCCCCGACTTGAGCGTTTCGTCATCGCACGCCGAATCCCTCTCCGCGCAATCGGTCGATGTCGTTGGACAGCCCGATGAAGAAGAGCATGATCACCAGGAGGAACCCGACCACCCCCGCCCGCTCCATGACCGAGAACGGGACCGGCCGGCCGCGGACCTTCTCGGCCAGCGCCCAGAAGATGTGCCCGCCGTCCAGCGGCAGGAACGGGAACAGGTTCACGATGGCCAGCGACAGCGAGATGATCGCCAGGACGTTGAGGGCCTGGACCGTGTCGAACTCGATGCGCTGGCGCAGCGCCTCCGACGTCCCCACCACGCCGGATATCTGCTTGCGCTGCTCGGGGTCGAAGATGCGCACGAGCGCGTTCACGGTCCCCTTGGTCACCCGCCACATGGCCGACACGCTCAGCGACGCCGCCTCCACCGGCCCGACGTCGATGCGGTCGACGTCGAAGGCGAAGCCGATGCGCATCCGCCGCGCCTGGGCGTCGTAGCGGGGAGCGAGCCGCAACGTCCGCAGCCGCCCGTCGCGACGCACGACGACGACGGCCGGCGTGGCGGCGGTGCAGCCGTCGGTCAGCCGGCCCGGGCAGCGGTGCCGGTTGGTGGCGGCGCGCAGGGCGTCGGCGTCGCCGCGGCGCCCGTCGATCGAGACCAGCTCGTCGCCCGGGCGCAGCACGCCGCGCGCCGGCTCGACCAGCGCCTCGGAGGCCACCCGGGTCGTGGGCTCGGCCCGGCCCTGGGTCAGGAACAGGCCCCACAGGATCGCGAAGGCGATCAGCACGTTCATCAGCGGTCCGGCGACGATGACGACGATCCGCTTCCACACCGCCTGGCGGTAGTAGGCGCGGTGCTCGACCTCGGGCGGGATGTCCTCGTTGGGGTTCATCCCGGTGATCCGGACGTAGCCGCCCAGGGGGATCGCGCCGACCCCGTACTCCGTCTCGCCGCGGCGCACCTTGAACAGCAGCGGCGGGAAGAACAGCGCGAAGCGCTCGACGCGCATCCCCACGGCCTTGGCCGCCGCGAAGTGGCCCAGCTCGTGCAGGACGATCAGCGCGGCGAAGCCGACGAACGTCAGGACCCAGCTCATGCGTGGGCGCCGACCAGCTCGGCCGCCGCGGCCCGGGCCGCGCGATCCGCCTCGTACAGCGAGTCCCAGCCGTGCAGGGGCGAGCTCCCGGTCCGGTCGAGCACGGCCTCGATCACCTCGGCGATCCCCAGGAAGCTCAGGCGGCCCTCGAGGAAGGCGTGCACCGCCACCTCGTTGGCGGCGTTCAGCGTGCAGGGCGCCGTCCCCCCCGCCTCGCCCGCGGCGCGGGCCAGCGGCAGGCTCGGGAACGCGTCCTCGTCCACCGGCTCGAAGGTCAGCGCGCCCACCTCCTCCAGGCGCAGCCGCCGGACGGCCGTGTCGCCGCGCGCCGGGTAGGCCAGTGCGTAGGAGATCGGCATGCTCATGTCGGGGTGCCCCAGGTGGGCCAGGGTGGCGCCGTCGGAGACGTCGATCAGCGAGTGCACGATCGACTGCGGGTGCACGACCACGTCGATCCGGTCGTACGGCGTGCCGAACAGGTGGTGGGCCTCGATGACCTCCAGGCCCTTGTTCATCAGCGTGGCCGAGTCGATGGTGATCTTGCCGCCCATGCGCCAGGTGGGATGGGCCAGCGCCTCCTCCACCGTCACGTCGCCCAGCTCGGCCCGCGAGCGGCCGCGGAACGGGCCGCCGGAGGCGGTGAGCACGAGGCGCTCGATCGCGCCCGGCCCCGGCTCGGCGTGCACGAGCTGGAACAGCGCCGAGTGCTCGGAGTCCACGGGCAGGATCTGCGCGCCCGTGGCCTCGGCCAGGGTGGTCACGAGCTCGCCGCCCACGACCAGCGACTCCTTGTTGGCCAGGGCGAGGTCGATGCCCTCGCCCAGCGTGGCCACGGTGGGTCCCAGGCCGGCCGCGCCCAGGATCGCGTTGAGCACGAGGTCGGCGCCGGACTCGGTGACCAGCTCGACCAGGCCCTCGGGCCCGGCCAGGACCTCGCCCTGGGGCCACGCGTCGCGGGCCTGCGCCGCCGCCGCCGCGTCGGACAGGGCGATGCGCCGCACGCCGTGCTCGATGGCCTGCGCGACCACCGCCTGCCACGAGCCCTGCGCGCTCAGCCCGACGACCTCGAGGTCGCCGTCGCCGGCGACGAGGTCGAGGGTCTGGGTGCCGACCGAGCCGGTCGAGCCGAGGACGACGAGTCTTCGCGACATGGCCGGTGAGTCTACGAAGGCGGCGCCTCCGCCCGGGTGGGCGGGCCGGTCACAGCAGCGCCGTCCACACGTAGAACGCCGCGGGCACGGTGAAGAAGACGGCGTCCAGGCGGTCCAGGGCCCCGCCGTGCGCGCCGAACAGCCGGCCGGTGTCCTTGGTCCCCGCGTCGCGCTTGATCGTCGACTCGAACAGGTCGCCCAGCGGGGCGGTCAGGGCGACGGCCAGGCCGATCAGCAGCGCGTCGGTCCCGCTCAGCCAGTCCTGGTAGAGCCCGGCGAACCACGTGGCGGCGACGGCGAACACCATCCCGATGAGCAGGCCCTCGACGGTCTTGTTGGGCGAGATGCGCGGCGCCAGGAGGCGCCGGCCGTACATCCGCCCTCCGAAGTAGGCGCCGGTGTCGCCGATGAAGGTCCCGACGAGCACGTCCACGAGGATGGCGCCGCCGTGGGGCATCTCGCGCAGCAGGACGGCGTGGGCCAGCGCCAGGCCGATCCACCACACGGCGAACAGCGTCAGCGACATCGAAGCCGTGGCGCCCCGGCGCACGGGCGAGGCGAGCACCAGCCCGAACAGCACCGGGACCAGCGCCACCTGCACCAGCAGCACGTGGAACTGGTCGCCCCACAGCGCCGCGCCGACCAGGGCGGCCAGGCCCAGGAAGCCGGCCAGCCGCACGGGCCGCGCGTGGGAGAACATCCCGAACACCTCGTGCAGGCACACGAGGCCGAGCAGCAGGATGCCCGCCGCG
This sequence comes from Solirubrobacteraceae bacterium, assembly GCA_035536255.1. Lineage (GTDB taxonomy): Bacteria > Actinomycetota > Thermoleophilia > Solirubrobacterales > Solirubrobacteraceae > AC-38. The sequence continues at coordinate 8,315 of DATLOP010000185.1, read as the reverse complement.
AACACCTCCGCGCCCATGGCGACGATCGCGACGGCGAAGATGACCGCGGGCACCGCGGCGCCCAGGCGGGCGAGGAAGTCCCCCATCAGCGCCCGCCGAACCGCCGGCGTCGGGCGGCGTACTCGTCCAGCGACGCCTCGAAGGCCTCGCGCCCGAAGTCGGGCCACAGCTCGTCGCGGAAGACCAGCTCGGAGTAGGCGGACTGCCACATGAGGTAGTTGGAGAGGCGCTGCTCGCCGCTCGTGCGGATGATGAGGTCGGGATCGTGCATCTCGGGCGCGTAGAGGTGGCGGCGGAAGTCGTCCTCCGTCCCCCCGGTGAAGCTTCGCGCCGCGTCCAGGATCTCCGCCCGCCCGCCGTAGTTGAAGGCCACGAACAGGGTGATGCGCTCGTTGTGCGCGGTCTCGGCCTGCGCCCAGTCCATCCGGCGGACCAGCTCGTCGGACACGCCCTCGCGCCGGCCGATGAAGCGCATCCGCACGCCCTCCTCGCGCAGCTCGGGCGTCTCGCGGTCGATGCGCTCGGCGAACATCGCCATCAGCGCGTCCACCTCGGCGCGCGGGCGCGACCAGTTCTCGGTCGAGAACGAGTACACGGTCAGCTCGCGCAGGCCCAGCTCGGCGGCGTCGCGCAGGCGCGCCTTGACCGTGTCGGCGCCGGCGCTGTGGCCGGCCACCACGGGCAACCCGCGGCTCTGCGCCCAGCGCCCGTTCCCGTCGGTGATGATCGCGACGTAGCGGGCACGGCCGTCGTCCGGCCCCGCCGTGCTCACACCTCGAGGATCTCCGCTTCCTTGTTGCGCATCAGGTCGTCGAGCTCGGAGACCTTGGTGTCGGTGAGCTTCTGCAGGTCGCCCTCGGCGCGGTGCTCGTCGTCGGAGCCGACCTCGCCCTCGGACTTCAGCTCGCGCAGGTCGTGCATCACGTCGCGGCGGATGTTGCGCACGGCGATGCGTCCCTCCTCGGCGATCCCGTGCACCACCTTGACGAGCTGCTTGCGGCGCTCCTCGGTCAGCTCGGGGATCTGCAGGCGGATGACCGAGCCGTCGTTGTTGGGCGTGAGGCCGACGTCGGACTCGAGGATGGCCTTCTCGAGCGCCTTGATCGAGTTCTTGTCGTAGGGCTGCACGGTGAGCAGCCGGGCCTCGGAGGCCGAGATGGTGGCCAGCTGCTTGAGCGGCGTCGCGGCGCCGTAGTAGTCGACGACGACCCGGTCGAGCAGCGCGGGCGTGGCGCGGCCGGTGCGCACGGAGCCGAACTCGCCCCGGATCGCCTCCACGGACTTGTCCATGCGCTCGCGCGCGTCGGCGATCAGCTCGTCGGTCAGGTCGCTCACGTGGTCACCAGGGTCCCCACACGCTCTCCCGAAACTATCTTGTCGATGTTGTGCTCGTCGTCCAGGTTGAACACGTAGAGCGGCAGGTCGTTCTCCATGCACAGCGTCAGGGCGGTGGCGTCCATGACCCCCAGGCGCCGCTGGATGGCGTCCATGTAGCTCACCTCGGGCAGGAACTCGGCCGTCGCGTCCAGGTGCGGGTCGGCGCTGTAGACGCCCTCGACGCCGTTCTTGGCCATGAGGATCGCCTCGGCGTGGATCTCCGAGGCGCGCAGCGCGGCGGCGGTGTCGGTGGTGAAGAACGGGTTGCCCGTCCCGGCGGCGAAGATCACGATCCGGTCCTTCTCCAGGTGGCGGATCGCCCGCCGGCGGATGTACGGCTCGGCGACCTCGGAGATCGTGATCGCCGACTGGACGCGGGTGTGCGCGCCGGCCTTCTCCAGCGCGTCCTGCAGCGCCAGCGCGTTGAGGACCGTGGCCAGCATCCCCATGTAGTCGCCGGTGGCGCGGTCCATCCCGGCCGCCGCGCCCGCCATCCCGCGGTAGATGTTGCCCGCCCCGACGACGATCGCCACCTGCACCCCGCGGGCGTGCACCCGGGCGATGGCCGTGGCGATGGCCTCGATGCGCTCGGGGTCGGCGCCGTACTCCAAGCGCCCCATGAGGGCCTCTCCCGAGAGCTTCAGGAGGACCCGCGAGAAGGCGGGAGGGCCGCCGTCCTCGTTCATTCCTCGCCGACGCGGAACTTGGCGAAGCGCCGCACGACGACGTTCTCGCCGGTCTTGGTGGAGATCTCCGCCCGCAGCTGCTCGATCGTCTTCTCCTCGTGCTTGTCCACGTTGACGTGGACCTGGCGCAGGAGCACGACGTCGTCCAGCCACGCGTTGATCTTGCCCTCGGCGATCTTGGGGCGGATGTGCTCGGGCTTGTCGGAGGCCTGCTCCTCGAACACGCGCAGCTCGGCCCGGCGGGCCTCCTCGGGCACCTCCTCGTCGGAGACGTACTGGACCGTCGGGCTGCCGGCGGCGTGCAGCGCGACCTCGCGGGCGAACTCGCGGAACTCGTCGGTGTTGGCCACGAAGTCGGTCTCGCAGTCCACCTCGACGAGCACGCCGACCTTGTTGTTGGCGTGGATGTAGCTCTGCACGACGCCCTCGGCGGCCGCGCGCTCGCCGCGCTTGGCCGCCTTGGCCTGGCCCTTTACGCGCAGGATCTCGACCGCCTTCTCGGCGTTGCCGTCCGCCTCCTGGAGCGCCGCCTTGGCGTCCATCATCCCCGCGCCCGTCCGATCGCGCAGGGCCTTGACGTCGGCGGCCCTGATCTGCCTGCTCACTGGCCGGTCTCCTGGGGCGTCGCCGGCGCCGCCGGCTCGGAAGCCTCGGGGGCCGGCTCCGGCTGCGCCGCCGGCTCGGCCGGAGCCGGCTCGGCCGGCTGCGCCGGAGCGGGCTGCGCCGGCTGGGCCTGCGCGGCCTGGGCGGCGGGTGCCTCGGCCCCTTGACCAGCGCCTTCGGCGTCGGCGTTCGCCGCCGCCGCGGCGGCAGCCGCCTCGGCCTCCTTGCGCGCCTTCTCCTCGGCCTCGCGGCGGGCGCGCTCCTCGGCCTCGCGGCGCTCCTGCTCCTCGCGCTCCTTGCGGGCGCGCTCCTCCTCGGCGCGGAACTGGCTGCGCGCCTCGGAGGCGACGTCGCCGATCGCGTGCGTGATCAGCGAGCACGAGCGGATCGCGTCGTCGTTGCCGGGGACGACGTAGGTGATCCCGTCGGGGTCGCAGTTGGTGTCGACCAGGCCGATGATCGGGATCCGCAGGCGCTGGGCCTCGCGGATCGCGATCACCTCGGTCTTGAGGTCGATTACGAACATGGCCTCCGGCGGGCGCTGCATGTTCTTCACGCCGCCCAGGTTGGCCCGGAGCTTCGCCAGGTCCTTGGTGGCGGTGATGCGCTCGCGCGTGGGCAGCAGGGCCAGCTGGCCTTCGGCCTCGTAGCGCTCGAGGTCGTGCAGCCGCTTGATGCGCTTCGAGATCGTGTTGAAGTTCGTCAGCAGGCCGCCGAGCCAGCGGTGGTTGACATACGGCATGTCGGCGGCCTCCGCGACCTCCTTGACGGCGTCACGGGCCTGCTTCTTCGTGCCCACGAAGAGGACGCTGCCCCCTCGCCGGGCGATCTCCTGCGAGAACGCCTGCGCCTGCTCGAGCAGGGTCGCCGTCTTCAGGAGGTCGATGAGGTAGATCCCGTCGCGCTCGCCGTGGATGAAGCGGCGCATCTTGGGATTCCAGCGGCGCGTCTGGTGGCCGAAGTGCACGCCGGCCTCCAGCAGCTCCTTTATTCCGACCTGGGCCACTGCGGATGCTCCCTTGTGTGTGATGTGCGGTTCCCACCGGACCTGGAGCGATCTCGAAACGCTTCGAGACAGGGCCGCTCCCGGCGCCCCGGCGGGGTTAGTTGCCAGTTGCGACCAGTGTACGCAAGTTCTTTCAGGGGGCTTCGGCGGCGCGCCGCAGAGCGTCCGCCAGGTCCTGGGGCAGCGGCGAGACCACGTCCACGGGCTCGCGCGTCACCGGGTGCTCGAAGGCCAGGCGGGTGGCGTGCAGGAACTGGCGCCGCAGGCCGTGGCGCCCGGAGTGGCCGTACTGCGGGTCGCCGGCCACGGGATGCCCGATGGCCTGCAGGTGGGCGCGGATCTGATGCGTGCGGCCCGTCTCCAGGCGCACGCGCAGCAGGGTGTCGTGCGCCAGCGCGCGCTCGATCTCGAAGTGCGTGACCGCCCCGCGGGGGTCGTCGGTCTGGATCGAGACCTTCGTGCGCTCGCGCCGGTCGCGGCCCAGCGGGGCGTCGATCGTGCCGCTCCGGGCCGGCGGGCGGCCCTCGACCAGAGCCAGGTACTCGCGGACGATCCGCCGCGCCTGGAGCATCTCCTTGAGCGCGCGGTGGGTCGCCTCGTCCTTGGCCACGACGAGCAGGCCGGAGGTGTCGCGGTCCAGGCGGTGCACCAGGCCGGCGCGCCACGGGTCCGCGCCGCCCGCCGCCCGGCCGGCCAGGGCCTGGGCCAGCGTGCCCGTCGCGTGTCCCTTCGCCGGGTGGACGACCACGCCGGCAGGCTTGTCCACGACGAGCAGCGAGGCGTCCTCCCAGGCGACGTCCACGGGCGCGTCCTCGGCCCGCGGGGGCGGCCGCGGGTCCGACTCGTCCACCTGGATCCGCTCGCCTCCGCTCAGCCGGTGGCGCTTGGTGCGCGGTTGCCCGTCCACCCGCACGTGGCCGCCCTCGATGAGTCGCTGCGCGGCCGAGCGCGATCCGAACGACTCAGCGAGGAAGACGTCCAGGCGCTGCCCGGCCGCCCCGGGCGGGACTTCGACCTCGCGCCTCACTCGTCCTGCCTCTGCGCGTCCAGGGCGAGCAGCAGCGCGATCACCCCGGCGGTTATCGCCACGTCGGCCACGTTGAAGGCGGGCCACAGGGGCAGGTCCAGGAAGTCGATGACCGCCCCCTCGCGCGCCCGGTCGATCAGGTTGCCCAGCGCGCCGCCCAGGAGGAGCCCGGTGGGCAGCCACAGGAACGGGCGCGCCGCGTGGCGGGCGAAGTAGGCCAGCAGCAGCACGAGCGCGGCCAGCGTGACCGCGGTCAGGACGGCCCCGCCGTCGTCGAACAGCCCGAACGCGATCCCCGTGTTGCGCACGTGGACGAGGTCGATCCCCGCGAACAGGTCGCGCCGGTCGCCGCGCGCCAGGTCGGCCACGACCAGCGCCTTGGTGGCCTGGTCGAGCGCCAGGACGGCGGCCACCACGAGGCCGGCCCGGCCCCAGGCGGCGGCCATCAGCCCTCGATGAGCCCGACGACGATGCCGCCCACGATCTGCAGCACGATGAGGGCGACGATCGGAGAGAGATCGAGTGGCCCGATCATCGGGATGAAGCGCCGGAAGATCCGCAGGTAGGGCTCGCTCACGTCGCGCAGGAACGTGAGCAGGACGTCCGACCAGCGCGCGTAGGGCGCGCGCACGCCGAGCGAGAAGACCAGCGACGTCAGGACGTAGATCACGACGATCACGCCGTAGACCAGGAACAGCGCCCCGACGTAGTCGGCGATCTGCTCGCGCGCGGTGGCCAGGATCACGCGCGGAACCTCGCCATGACGGCGTCCTGCGCGTCGAGCAGGGCGGCCCGCAGGTCGCGCCGCTCCAGGGCGGCCAGGCCGGCCGCCGTGACGCCGCCGGGTGAGGTGACGGCGCGGCGGACGGCCAGCGTGTCGCCGCCGTGCGCGGCCAGCAGCTCAACGGCGCCGGCGGCCGACTCGACCGCCATCTCGCTCGCCAGGGCCGGGGGTACGCCGTGCTTGACCGCGGCGTCCACCCACGCCTCGATGAACAGGGCCAGGTAGGCGGGCGCGACGCCGTTGATGCCGGTCGCGGGATCGATCAGGGCCTCGTCGAGGTCGATCACGGTCCCCAGCCGGCCCAGCAGCTCCTTGAGCTGCGCGTCGAGCGGGTCCGGGACCCGGCTCCCCCGGGCATACGAGATGACGCCCCGTCCGACCTCGACCGCCGTGTTCGGCATCAGGCGGACGACCGGCGTGTCGGGGAAGGCGGCTTCGAGGTCGGCCAGCGAGCGTCCGCCGAGGATCGACACGATCGCCGTCGCCTTCCCCGCGATCTCGCCCGCCACCGCCTCGAGCTGGGCCGGCTTGTGGCACAGGACCACGACGTCCGCGCGCTGCGCGACGGCGGCGTTGGTGTCCAGCGCCTCGCCGCCCAGCTCCTGGGCCAGGGCGGCGGCCCGGTCGGGCAGCGGGTCCGCGCACAGCACGGGATCGCCCCACCCGCGCGCCAGGGCGCGCGCCATGTTCCCCGCTCCGATCAGGCCGACCTGCATGAGGCCCGCCAGTCTACGACTGGTTGAAGAAGCCCTTCTCGATGAGGCGGGCGCGCTCCTCCGCCGAGACCTCGACGTTGCGCGGGGTGAGCAGGAACACCTTGTCCGCGATCCGCTGCATGCCGCCGTCCAGCGCGTAGGTGAGGCCGCTGGCGAAGTCGATCAGGCGCTTGGACAGGTCGGCGTCGGAGCCCTGGAGGTTGAGGATCACCGGCGTCATGTCCTTGAAGCGGTCGGCGATCTGCTGGGCGTCGTTGAAGGACTTGGGGACGACGAGGTGCACGCGGACGTCGCCCAGCGCGCCGCCGTTGCGCCCGCCGGGGACCGAGCGCAGGACCGTCGTGCGCCGCTCGGCCGCGGGGTCCTCGGCGAAGATGTCGTCGATCTCGTCGCGGCGCCGGCGCGACAGGCGGCGGACGTTGGGACGCTCGCGGTGGCCCTCGTCGGCCTCGGGCTCGGCCTGCGCCTGCCGGGGTGCGGGCATCTCGCGGCCGGCCGGGACCTCCTCGAGGTACTCGTCGTGGTCCTCGGCGAGGCCGAAGTAGACGAGCGCGCGGTGCCAGGTGTCGCGGAAAGCCATGACTAGGCGGGATTTCGCGCGGCAGGCGCCTTTCCCTCCTGCTCAGCGGAAGAGAATCGTACCGACCCGCACGATCGTCGCGCCCTCCTGGACCGCGACGGCGAAGTCCTGGGTGGTCCCCATGGACAGGGTTTCGAGGCCGCGCTCGCGCGCCAGCGCGGCCAGCCGGGCGAAGTGCGGGCGGCTTTCCTCGGGGTCCTCGGCCAGCGGGGGCATGGTCATGAGGCCCCTGACCGCGACCGGGCTTCGCTCCAGGAAGGCGTCGAGGGAGGCGGGATCGAGGCCGCTCTTTCCCGGCTCGCCGGAGACGTTGACCTCGACCAGGACCTCGGTCTCGGGGGTGCCGTGCTTCTCCAGCTCCCTGAGCGCCGACTCGCTGGCCACCGAGTGGATGAGGCGGACGAGCGGGAGCACCTGCTTGACCTTGCGGCTCTGGAGGTGGCCGATGAAGTCGAACGTCAGCCGGTGGGCCACCCCGTGGTCCTCGAGCACGGCCCGTTTCGTGGACAAGTCCTGCTGCCGGTTCTCGCCGGCCAGGGTCACCCCCGCCTCGACGAGGATGGGCATCTCCTCCGGGACGACGTACTTGGTGGCCACGCACACCTCGACCGCGTCCGGGTCCCGGCCGGCCCGGCCGGCCGCTTCGGCGATCTCGGCCCGGACCGCCGCCAGGTTCGCGGCCACCCGCTCCGCGTCGAGCCCGACGATCGGCTCCGCCATCAGGCCGGCCCCCGCCGAGCGGTGACCGTCTCCGCCATCAGGCCGGCCCCCGCCGGACGGTGATCGGCTCCGCCATCAGTCCAGCTCCCGCCGCCCGAATCGCCGGACGGCGCCGCTTCGCCAGATGACCCGCGGCTCACTCTCCCGGCGCCACACCACCCCCGCCTGGCGGCCGGTGACTCCGCCGTCGCGGCGGTGGCTGAAGAAGAGCCCGGGATCCGCGCACATCGTGCACAGCCCGGTGTCGTGGGCCGCCTCGACGCCGGCCGCCTGGAGCTGGGCGCGGGCGATCTTCGGGAGGTCGAGGTTGTCGCCACGGCGGGCATCGAGGGAGGCGAACTCGGCGTGAACCTCCTCGCCGACCTCGTAGCAGCAGGGCCCGGCGCCGGGGCCGATGGCCGCCGCGAGGGGTCCGGCGGCCCCGAGCTCGCGCAGCGCCCTCACGCCCTCGGCTAGGACCCCGCCCGCCAGGCCGCGCCAGCCGCAGTGCAGCATCGCCACCGCCCCGTCTCCGGCCACGGCGACCGGCTGGCAGTCGGCCACGAGCACGATCGGCGCCACCCCGGTCTGCGCCGTCGCCTGGCCGTCGGCCGGCCGCGGCTCGCCGGCGGGCGGCTCGGTCACCCGTTCGACCGTCGCGGCGTGGCCCTGGCGCCCCTGCGCCAGCGCGCCGCCGGCCAGCGCCGCGACGCGCGCGCGGTTCTCGGCCACCGCCGCGGGGTCGTCTCCCACCTGGTAGCTGAGGTTCAGGCTCGAGTACGGCCCCGAACTGACGCCGCCCGCTCTGGTGGTCACGACGGCGCGCACGCCATCACC
>DATLOP010000184.1:0-3009 GCA_035536255.1 Solirubrobacteraceae bacterium | reverse complement strand
GCCCGCGCAGGGTCTCCAGCGCCGCGGCGAACTCGCGGTCGGTCGCCACCGGGTCGGGGCCGGCGGACGGCAGCCCGCGGGTCGCGCGGCGGCGCTCGAAGGCCAGCTGGGTGGCCGCGAGCTGGAAGTCCCGCGCCGCGCGCCGCGCCTGGCGTCCGTCGCGCCGCGCCGCCTTCACCATCCGGCGACGGTCGCGCAGCGAGGACAGCAGCTCGACGTCGCCGGCCGTGAGCACGCCCGCGGCCACCTCGGGCTGGAGGTGCTCGCGCACCACCTTGCCCTCGCGGTGCAGGTAGACCAGCGCCACGCAGATGAGCCCGAAGAACAGCGGGACCATGATCAGGAAGTACACGCCGACGAAGGCCAGCCCGTCCCCGACCGTGGCCGACGTGTTCCACAGGCTGTGCAGGGCGATCGCGCCCGCCAGCCCGGCGGCGGGCGCGACGGCCCGCACCCAGCCGCGCGTCGTGGTGGCGGCGATCCCCAGGCCGATGCCGGTCATGCACGTGAAGACCGGGTGCCCGAACGGCGACAGCACGCCGCGCATGAAGAACGTCGCGGCCAGCGGCACCCCGCCCTCGACGGCGGCGTTGGAGTAGTAGAGGACGTTCTCGGTCATCGCGAACCCCAGGCCCACCATCGCCGCGTAGACCATCCCGTCGAGCACGCTGTCCAGCCGCCAGCGCCGCCAGCGGTAGATCAGGAACAGGACGACCGCCTTGGCGCTCTCCTCCACGACGGGAGCCGACACCGAGCCGCCGTACAGCTCGCCCACGTCGGCGCCGAACTGCGAGCCCACGATGGCCTGGCCGGCGGTGTTGAGGACCAGGGCGATGAACGTGGACGCGGTCGCCCCCCAGAAGAAGGCCCACGCCAGCAGGCGCAGCGGCTCGGGCTCGAAGCGGTCGATCCGCAGGGCCAGCCAGAGGTAGATCGGAACGGGAACGGTGGCCAGCACCAGTCCGGTGAGGAAGGCCACGGGGCCCGCGTCGTAGCCGATCAGCAGCAGCGTGATGAGGCCGATCAGGACGAGGCCGATGACCACGAGCACGCGCAGCGCGCGGTTTTGGAAGCGGATCCGGCGCTCGGCGCCCTGGACGGGCGCCGGCGTAACGCCGGTGACCGGGGCGGGGACGCTCACCGCCGCGGGCGGGCGCTCAGGAGGACGGCGGGGCCGCGGGGCGGGGGCGCCGCCTCACGGGTGAACCGCAGCACGCCGTCCTCGACGACCGCCCGCAGGCCGCCGGCCAGGTCGAGCGAGGCCGAGCCTCCCCGCGGCGCCAGGGCGAGGAACTCGTCCACCCGGTTCGCCGCGTCGGGCGCGTCCCCGGCCAGGCGGCGGGCGACCAGGCGGCGCAGGGCCGGCGGCAGCGCGGCCAGGCGGGCCAGCTCCACGCGGTCGGCCCCGTCCAGCACGCCGTCCACCACGGCGTCGAGGACCTCGGCCTCGTCGCGCAGCAGCGCCGCGGTGCGCACCACGTTGGCCTCCGCCGCCGGGTGGATCGCGCGCAGGGCCGGGACCAGGCGCCCCCTCACGCGCGCGCGCGCGTCGTAGTCCCCGGAGTGCGTCACGTCGTCGCGCCACTCCAGGCCGCGGGCGCGGCAGTAGGCGGCCGTGTCCTCGCGGGTGAGCTCCAGCAGCGGCCGGACCAGGCCGCCCTCGCGCGGGCGCATCCCCAGCAGCGCCCGGCGCCCCGGCGAGGACGCCAGTCGGTGCAGCACGGTCTCGGCCTGGTCGGTCGCGGTGTGGCCGGCGGCGACCGGGATCCCCCGCGCGGCCGCCTCGGCGTAGCGCACGTCGCGGGCCCAGGCCTGGACGTTGCCCGGCCCGGGCGACCCGGCGCGCACCACCTCGAGCTCGACCCCCAGCCGCGCGCACAGCGCGGCGCAGTGCGCGGCGTCGGCGCCGGACTCCGCGCGCAGGCCGTAGTCCACGTGCAGCGCGCGCACCCGCGCGCCGGCCCGGATCGCCACGTCGAGCAGGCACACCGAGTCGCGCCCGCCCGAGAGCAGCACCAGCACGGGCTCGCCCGCCGGGAGGAGGCCGCCGGCGCGGACGTGCTCGACCAGGCGGTCAGGTTCCACGGCGGGCAGTGTAGGCGTCAGTCCTCCGGCCCCCGGGCCAGGAAGATCTCGGTGACCTCCTGGAACCCCTTCAGGCGCACCTCGCCGATCGGCTCGAACTCCAGGTGCGCGCCCGCGCCCTCCACCACCGGCCGCGTCACCAGCACCTCGCCTCCGGCGGCCCGCGCCGCCACGCGCGCGGCCAGGTTGACCTCGCGGCCGTAGTAGTCGCCGTCGCGGTACAGGGTCTCGCCGTAGTGGACGCCGATGCGCGGCAGCGGGCGCTCGACGTGCAGGGCCTGGAAGCCCACCGCCCAGTCGGTCAGCGCCGCCGGGTCCGAGCCGACGACCATCACCTCGTCGCCGATCGTCTTGATGATGCGCGCGTCGTCGGGCAGCGTGTGCTCGACCGACTCCACGAAGCGCTCGACCGCGTCCAGCGCCTGCTCCTCGCCCTCCTCCTCGGTCAGCCGCGTGTAGCCGGCGAGGTCGGCGAAGGCGATGGCCACGCGCAGGCGCCCCAGGTCCAGGCCGCCCTCGCCGAGGTCGGTCTCCATGTGCCCGATGACGTCCTGCTCGACGAAGTGGGCCAGGAAGCGCTGGTGGACGTGGTCCATGATCGGCGAGGCCAGCGGCAGCAGCTCGCCGGCCAGCGCCTCCATCTCCTCGGCCATCTCCAGGCCGCCCACCCCGTCGCGCATCAGCGGCTCGTGCACGTAGAGGTGGAACAGCCGCACCTCGGCGTCGGCCAGCTGGGCCACGGCCTGCCCGTACACGCGCAGCAGCTGGAGGAAGGCCACGAGCGGGAAGCCCGCGGCCAGCACCGCGGCGATGTAGCGCAGGAACTGCAGGTCGTCCTCGGACATGCGGTCCATCGAGTGCAGGTTGAAGCCGACGGTCGACCAGATCCGCTCGATCAGCGCCGGCTCCAGACCCGTCTCGCCC
>DATLOP010000183.1:0-3352 GCA_035536255.1 Solirubrobacteraceae bacterium | reverse complement strand
CCCCTTGGCAGCGCGCGCCGCTCGCGCTACGGTCATCGGGGTAGATGTCCCACGTGCCGCTCTGGCTCCGCTGCGTCTTCGCCGCCGTGCTGGTCGGCAGCATGGCGCTCGCGTTCTGGGGGCGCCCGCCGCGCCGGCGCCCCCGTCCCAAGGTGTGGCGGCGGCTGGCCGGGGTGGGCGCCGGGTTCTACGGCGCGGGCTGCGGCGCGCTGCTGGCCGGCGAGGCCGTCCTGAGCGCCGGCCTGGTCGGAATCGGGGTCGAGACGTTGTCCGTCGTGGCCTGGCTGGGCCGCGGCCTGGGCGGCGAGGACGAGGACGACAGCGGCGGCGGCGGGGGCGGGTCGGACCCCGACGACCACGACCGCGACGGGGACGGCGACGGCGACGGGCCCGACGCCTGGAGACCCTCCGACGAGCGCGCGTTCTGGGACTACGTCTCGCGCAAGCGCCCGCAAGAGCCGGTCGCGGGATAGCCTCCCCGGCCGTGCGCGACCCGGACATAGGCGAGGTCCTCGTCCAGAAGGACGCGCTCGAGCACCGCGTCAAGCAGCTCGGCGCGGAGATCGCGGCCGACTACGCCGACCGCAACCCGCTCCTGGTCGGGGTTCTGAAGGGCGCGGTGTTCTTCCTCTCCGACCTCATGCGCCGGATCGACATCCCGTGCGAGGTCGACTTCATGGCCGTCGCCTCCTACGGGTCCTCCACGGACTCCAGCGGCGTGGTGCGCATCCTCAAGGACCTCGACACGACGATCGAGGGGCGCGACGTCCTGATCGTGGAGGACATCGTGGACTCCGGCCTGACGCTCCAGTACCTGCTGCGCAGCCTGGGCGCGCGCGACCCCGCCTCGGTCGAGGTGTGCGCCCTGCTGGTCAAGCCCGAGCGCCGCAAGGTCGAGCTGCCCATCCGCTACGTGGGCTTCGAGATCCCCAACCGCTTCGCCATCGGATACGGCCTGGACCATGCGGAGAAGCACCGCAACCTCCCGTTCGTAGCCGCGTTGCAATCTCGGTAACCCCCGCGGGTGGGCCCAATGCCCCCTGCTACGCTGACTTTCGCCCATGAGCAGGTTCTTCAAGAGCGCGGCCTTCCCGATCCTCATCGTGGTGGTCCTGGCCTTCTTCGCCCAGAAGCTGATCAGCCCGGGTGAGGACAAGCCGAAGACGAGCTTCTCCCAGTTCCTCACGCAGGTGGACGACGGTCAGGTCAAGAGCGCCACGCTCAAGACGAAGAACAACACCGTCCACGTCACGCCCACCGCCGGGCCGAAGTACGAGGTCGGCTACGACCCCGACTACGGCAACGAGCTGATCAACCGCCTGCAGGCCAAGGACGTCAAGTTCGACGTGGAGGGGCGCAAGTCGTCGGGCTGGCTGTCCCTGCTCACCTACGTCTTGCCGTTCCTGATCTTCATCGGGTTCTGGATCTTCCTCATGAACCAGGTCCAGGGCGGGGGCTCGAAGGTCATGTCCTTCGGCAAGTCGCGCGCCAAGCGCCTGTCGGTGGACTCGCCCAAGATCACCTTCCGCGACGTGGCCGGGGTGGACGAGGCCGTCGAGGAGCTGCACGAGATCAAGGAGTTCCTCGAGAACCCCAAGAAGTTCCAGGCCCTGGGCGCCCGGATCCCCAAGGGCGTGCTGCTCTACGGGCCGCCGGGCACCGGCAAGACGCTGCTCGCGCGCGCCGTCGCCGGCGAGGCCGGCGTGCCGTTCTTCTCGATCTCCGGCTCGGACTTCGTCGAGATGTTCGTCGGCGTGGGCGCCTCGCGCGTGCGCGACCTGTTCGAGCAGGCCAAGCAGAACAGCCCCTGCATCATCTTCATGGACGAGATCGACGCCGTCGGGCGCCACCGCGGCGCCGGCATGGGCGGCGGGCACGACGAGCGCGAGCAGACGCTCAACCAGCTCCTGGTGGAGATGGACGGCTTCGAGATGAAGGACAACATCATCCTCATCGCCGCCACCAACCGGCCCGACATCCTCGACCCGGCGCTGCTGCGCCCGGGCCGCTTCGACCGCCAGATCGTCGTCGACCGCCCCGACCGCAAGGGCCGGGCCAAGATCCTCGAGGTACACACGCGCGGCAAGCCGCTGGCTCGCGACATCGAGGTCGACGCGCTGGCCGGCCAGACGCCCGGCTTCACCGGCGCCGACCTGTCGAACCTGGTCAACGAGGCGGCGCTGCTCTCCGCGCGCAACGGCAAGCGCGAGATCACCCAGGTCGAGCTGGAGGAGGGGATCATGCGCGTGATCGCGGGCCCCGAGAAGAAGACCCGCGTGATGTCGGACAGGGAGCGCCTGATCACCGCCTACCACGAGATGGGCCACGCGATCGTCGGCCACTACCTCGAGCACTCCGACCCCGTGCACAAGATCTCGATCATCTCCCGCGGCCAGGCCCTGGGCTACACCATCTCCATGCCGCAGGAGGACCGCTTCCTGACCACGCGCGCGGAGCTCACCGACTCGATGGCGATGACGCTGGGCGGGCGCGCCGCCGAGGAGACGATCTTCGACGAGATCACCACCGGGGCGTCCAACGACCTCGAGAAGGTCACGGCCACGGCCAAGCAGATGGTGATGCGCTTCGGGATGAGCGAGAAGCTCGGCCCGCGCGTGTTCGGCCACGACCACGCCCAGCCCTTCCTGGGTCGGGAGTTCTCCTCCGAGCCCGACTACTCCGACGAGATCGCCCGCGAGATCGACGACGAGATCCGCCGCATCGTCGAGTCGGCCCACCAGCAGGCCAAGGACATCCTGACCCAGCACCGCGCCTCGCTGGACACCATCTCCCAGATCCTCGTCAAGCGCGAGACGATCGAGAAGGAGGAGTTCGAGGCCCTGCTCGCCGGCCAGACCGAGGAGGAGGTCTTCGGGCCCGACGAGCCCGCCGGCCCCGAGATGCCCCTCCCGCCGGCGCCCGCCGACGCCCCCGAGCGCGACCGCCCCCGCCCGCTCCCCCGCCCCGGCCTGGCCGGCGGCGCGGCGGAAGCGCGGGGTTTGGACCTCCCGGAAAAGCCGGAACTCGCCTAGTTCTCGAGAGGCGCGGTGCTGCTGGCGCTCCGTCTGCTGCTGGCGCCCGCGCTCGTCGTGGCCGCCTCGCTGGCCGCGCGGCGGTGGGGGCCGCGGGCGGCGGGCATCGCGGCGGGGATCCCCATCGTCGCCGGGCCGATCCTGCTCGTCGTCGCCCTCGACCACGGACCGCGGTTCGGTGGGGGCGTGGCGCGCGGGGCGCTGCTGGGGATCGTGGGCAGCGCCGCGTTCGCCGTGGCGTATGCGCGGCTGGCCCAGCGTGTGCGCTGGCCGGCGGCGCTGCTCGGCGGGTGGGTGACGTTCTTCGCGGTCGCGGCGGT
>DATLOP010000182.1:0-13590 GCA_035536255.1 Solirubrobacteraceae bacterium | reverse complement strand
TATCGGCGCGCGGGTGAAGAGGGGCGTCTGCTCGAACTTCGGCAGCGGCTCGACACCTTTCAGCTCCATCGTGCCGCGGCCGTGGGCGGTTCTCACGCCCACTCCATGAGCGCGTACGACGGTATCGACACACCGAAGGACCGTCGCCTTCATGTCCTCCGCGTACGTGCAACTCCAGTTCACGCCATCGGCCGCCCGAATCTCAACCTTTCCGGGCGGCTCGACTTCGATCAGATGGAGCTTCCCGGAGACAACGACATCCCGTGGCTCGCTGTCGAACGATGCTGCCGCGTGCAGCCTCTGAATCTGCTCTTCGTCGATGTAGAACGGCTCCTCGTCCTGCGATGAGAACGCGATACCGAAGGAGCCATCGCCGCCGAGAGCCTTGCGAGCGCCCTCCAGCGCATCCACTACCCGAGGACTCATCGGCCGCCGCTCACGCACGGCTTCGACCAGAAGGCGCAGCGTTTCGCTGCTTCGCGGCTCGTCGCGTACGAGCGTCCCGTCCGGGTGGTCGAGCTCCAACGGCTCGAGCTGGGCCACCCCGGAGCCGGTCTTGAAGTCCACCAAGCGAAATCCCGTGGCTACCCGGCTTCGCTCACCGGGCGGCCCCATCCGTCCCACCTCATGCGCACGCGCCGAGATGGTGCGCTCGAACTCACGTAGCGCACGTCGAAAGTGATCGATGAACCCCTCAAGACCGTCCAGTTCGACTCCGCGCTTGGCCTTCGCGCCAGAGAGGGTGAGAACGATCCGTGGGTCGGCTGCAGACATGGGACTAGCTATACCCCATTGGCTTGGGCGTTGGGGTAAATATGCCGGTTTGGAGGGCTTTTTCATCCGCCCCCCGGAGGTTAGATCAGGACGCAGCCAGCTTGCCCAGCCGCTCGACCGCCTCGAGCAGGCGCTCGTCGGGCGTGGTGAGCGAGATCCGGAAGAACCCCTCGCCGTTCGGCCCGTAGGCGCCGCCCGGCGACACCACGACCGCCGCCTCCTCAAGCACGTGCTCGCAGTAGGCGGCCGAGGACTCGAACCCCTCGGGGACCGGCGCCCACACGTAGATCGTGGCCTTGGGCGCCGCCACGTCGACGCCGATCGCGCGCAGCGCGTCCACGACCAGGTTGCGCCGGCGCCGGTAGAGCTCGTTCATCGACGCCACCTCGCCGTCGCCGTCGGGCGACAGCGCGGCGATCCCCGCCAGCTGGACCGCCTCGAACAGGCCCGAGTCGACGTTGGACTTCAGCCGCCAGTAGGCCTCGACCGCCTCGGCGTTGCCGACCATCGCCGCGCAGCGCCAGCCGGTCATGTTGTAGCCCTTGGACAGCGAGAAGACCTCGACGCCGACCTCCTTGGCGCCCGGCGTGGCCAGGAAGGACGGGGCCACGTAGCCGTCGTACGTCGTCTCGCTGTAGGCGTTGTCGTGGACCACGAGGACGTCGTGGGCCCGCGCGAACTCGACCACCCGCGCGAAGAACCCGTCCGGGACGACGGCGCCGGTCGGGTTGTTGGGGTAGTTGAGGTACATGATCCGCGCGCGCTCGCGGTCGGCGGCGTCGATGGCGTCCAGGTCGGGGACGAAGCCGCGCTCGGCCACGAGCGGCATCAGCACGGGCTCGCCCCCGGCCAGCAGCGGCCCGCCGGTGTAGACGGGGTAGCCGGGGTCCGCGGCCAGCGCCGCGTCGCCCGGGTCCAGGAAGGCCAGGTTGAGGTTGAAGATGCACTCCTTGGCCCCGAGGGCCGGGATCACCTCGGTGGCCGGGTCCACGCGGTCGACGCCGAAGCGCCGGTTGTAGAAGTCCGAGACGGCCTGGCGGAAGTCGGCGCGCCCGCGGTTGGACGGGTAGCGGTGCGTCTCGGCCTCGGTCACCGCCTCCTGCATCGCCTCCACGACGAGCGCGGGCGTCGGGCGGTCGGGGTCGCCGATCCCGAGCGAGATCACGTCGATCCCCTGTTCCTTCTTGGCCGCGACCTTGCGCTCCAGCTCGGCGAACAGGTACGGCGGGATCCGCTCCAGGCGGCTACTCGGTCTCATTGAGCTCCTCGAGGAAGTCGGCGGCCAGCTCGCCCCGGTACACCGGGACGGCCCAGCCGGTCAGGGTCACGTGCAGGTCCTCCCCCACCTCCACCTCCAGCTCGCCGCCGTCGAGGCGCACGGTCACCGGGCTGTCGCCCCCGCGCGCAACGTAGGCGACGGCGGCGCCGGAGGCCCCGGTGCCCGAGGACAGGGTCTCCCCCACCCCACGCTCGAAGATCCGCGCGCGCAGGACGCCGGGCTCGAGCTCGCGGACGAAGGAGACGTTGGTGCGGTTGGGGAAGAGCTCATGGGTCTCGATCGGCGGCCCCACGGTGGGCAGGTCCAGCTCGTCGACGTCGTCGGCGAAGATCGCCGTCTGGGGGTTGCCGATCGCGACGTGCCGGTAGCGCCACTCGCGCCCGGCCGCGCGCAGCGTCCCCTCGCCGGCCAGCGAGGCGCGGCCCATGTCCACGCGGCAGGTCGTGGGGCCGGTGATCGTGGGGCGGATCTCGCCCGCGGCGGTCTGGATCGAGAACGTGTCGGAGTCGGTCCAGCCGTGGCGGCGCAGGTAGAGGATCGCCTCGCGGGCCCCGTTGCCCGACAGCTCGGCCTCGCTGCCGTCGGGGTTGAAGATGCGCAGGTGCGCCACGTAGCCGGCCTCCTCGGGCGGCGAGAGGAGCAGGACGCCGTCGGAGCCCACGCCCAGGTGCGGGTGGCACAGCTTGCGCACGCGGGCCGCCGTGAGCTCCCACGGGAGGTCGGCCGCCTCGACGATGAGGTAGTCGTTGCCCAGCGCCTGCCACTTCTCGAACCTCACGGGCGCGGGAGTGTAAGCGCGTGGACCTCGGCGGCGACTTCGGCGGTGTCGTGGCCGGTGACGTCGACGACCTCCACGCCGGCCAGCTTGCGCATCCACGTCAGCTGGCGCTTGACCAGGTTGCGGGTGCGCCGCTTCATCCCCTCGACGTCGCCGGACAGCAGCTCGTCGAAGCCGACGGCCTGGCGCGCGGTCTCCGAGGCGCCGGCGGCGTGCGCGGCCCGGACGTCGTCGCGCGCGCCCGCGGCCAGCATCTCGTCCACGCGGGCCTCGACGCGGCGGTACAGCGCCTCGCGCTCCATGGTCAGGCCGACCAGCACGGTCGGATGGCGGGTGTCGGCCGTCCACAGCTGCGACTCCTGCTCGGGCGGCTCCAGCGCGCCGGCGTCGAGCAGCTCCAGGGCGCGGACGATCCGCCGGCGGTCCTGGGGCTCGATCGTCTCGGCCGCCCACGGGGCCTGGCGGGCCAGGTGGGCGTGCAGAGCGGGGGCGCCGCGCAGCGCCAGCTCGGCCTCCCAGCGCTCGCGCGACCCGGGCGGCGGCGGCGGCTTGAGGTCGAGGTCGGCCAGCGCGGCGCGCAGGTACAGGCCGGTCCCGCCCACCACGATCGGCCGGCGGCCCTCGGCGAGCAGGCCGTCGATCTCGGCGTGGACCAGCTCGGCGTACTCCCCCACGCTGAAGCGCGCGTCGACGGGCAGAAAGGAGATCGCGCGGTGCTCCAGGCGGGCGCGCTCGGCGGCCGTGGGCGCGGCGGTCAGTCGCTCCAGGCCGCGGTAGACCTGGAGCGCGTCGGCCGACACCGCGACCGGGTCCTCGCCGCCCGCGCGCAGCCGGTCGGCGAGCTCGACCGCGACCGCCGTCTTCCCCACGCCGGTGGGCCCGAACAACGCGATGACCGGGGGCATCGCGTGAGTATCGTGCCGTTCATGGCCCTTCGCAGCGGCGACGGTGGCGCGCTTCGGGTCGTAGGCTGCGCGCCGTGAACGTCGAGGGACGCACGGCGCTGGTCACCGGCGCGACGGGCGGGCTGGGCCAGGCCATCGCACGGGCGCTGCGGGCGCGCGGCGCGTCGCTGGTCGTGTCGGGCCGGCGCGGCGACGTGCTGGACGCCCTGGCCGCCGAGGTGGGCGGCCGCGCCGTGGTCGCCGACCTGGCCGACCGCGCCGACGTGGACCGCCTGGTCGCGGAGTGCGGGGACGTCGCCGTCCTCGTGGCCAACGCCGGGGTCCCGGCGGACGGGCCGGTCCTGGAGTACACCGCGGCGCAGATCGACCGGGCGCTGGACGTCAACCTGCGCGCTCCGGTCCACCTGGCCCGGGTCCTGGCCCAGCCGATGGTGGCGCGGGGGTCCGGGCACGTCGTCTTCGTCTCGTCGCTGTCGGGAAAGGTCGCGACGGCGAACTCGGCGCTGTACTCGGCGACGAAGTTCGGCCTGCGGGGATTCGCCTCCGGCCTGCGCCAGGACCTGCTGGGGACCGGCGTCGGCGTGTCGTGCCTGTTCCCGGGCCCGATCCGCGACGCGGGGATGTTCCACGACTCGGGGGTGGAGCTGCCGCGCATCGCGCCGACCAAGTCGCCCCAGCACGTGTCCGCGGCCACGCTGCGCGCGATCGAGCGCGACGTGGCCGAGATCGACATCGCCTCGGTGGGCGCCCGGGCCTGGGGCCTCGTGGGCCAGGTCGCCCCGGGGCTGATGTCGTGGATCAACGGGCGCTTCGGCGGCACCGAGATCGCTCAGGCGCTCGCGAGCAGCGAGGCGCACCGCTCGAAGCGCTAGGTGTCCCGGCCCCGGCTACGGACCGCCGTTGCGCAGGCGGTCGTCGGCACCCGTCCCCGTGCCGTCACGGGTGCACGCGGCCACGGCGGCCAGGACCTCGTCGGCCAGCTGCGGGCCGTCGCTGGCCCGGGCGGGCGTCGCCGCGACGCGCACGACGACCTCGTCGCCGTCCAGCTCCTCGAGGAAGATGCGCGGGTCGCTGCGGACGTCGACGGTGACGCTGCGCTCGAGCAGGTCCTGGAGGTCGCTGGGCTTGACGTCGGAGCGCAGCCGCGCCCGCAGGTCGACGGCGTCCGGCTCGCGCAGCGGGGTCACCGCGGAGCTCAGGACCACGCTGTTGGGGACCATGATCGAGTCCTCCCCGCTGGCCAGCGTGGTGTAGAGCAGCCCGAGCGACGACACGACGCCCTCGACGGTCCCGGCCAGGCCCCCGCCCTGCATCCGGACCCGGTCGCCGACGCGGAACGGCCGGGCGCTGAGCAGGACGGTCCCCGCGATCAGGTTGCCCAGGGTCTGCTGGGCCGCGAGGCCGAAGATGACCGCGGTGAACGCGCCGCCCACGGCGATCGTGCGCGGCGGCAGGCCGGCGATGTTCAGCGCGACGAGGAGGGTCACGCCCATGGTCACCAGGCGGATGAGGAAGCCGACCGTCCCCGCGGTCCCCGGGTCCAGGCGCCGGAACAGCGCCGGGCCGGCGGCCCGGCCGATGTCGCGCGCGAGCGTCCAGCCGAGCCCGACGAGGGCCACGACGGTGATGACGCGGATCGGCATGTCGATGCCGAACAGCCGGTCGCGGTACTCGTAGGCGATCAGCACGCCCGCGAGCAGCGGGATCAGGATCGCCGCCTGGCGCCGCGCCTTGCGCGCGGCGTTCGCGTCGATCTGCAGCGCGAGCCCGGCCGCCTGCCACGTATGGCTGCGGGTCTCGAGCATCCGCCGCATCGCCCTGCTGTCCTTGGTGCGTCTCAGCATGTTCCCGTCCAAGGCTAGAACAGGCTCTCCTGGATGGCGGGCGGGCGGCGCTCCGCGGCCGGATAGGCTCGGCCGGGCGCGGGATCGGGCCGGCCGGCCGCGCCCACCTTCTCCCGCGCCAGGCGCACGAGCTTGGCGTGGCGCTCGCGCTCGGCCGTGGGCGCGTAGGCGCCGCGCCGGTACAGACGCTCGTAGTGCTCGACCAGGTCGGGGCGCTGGGAGCGCAGCCAGCCCATGAACACGTCGCGCACCTCGCCGCGCAGGTGCAGCGTGATGCCCGAGACCGAGCCGGCGCCGTTCTCGGCCGCCAGCTCGAGGATCCGCTCGACCTGCTCGGGCGAGTCGTTGATGCCCGGCATCAGCGGCGCGATCAGCACGCCGGTGGGGATCCCGGCCCGGTTCAGCTCCCCCAGGGCCTCCAGGCGCTTGCGCGGGTGCGGCGTGTGCGGCTCGGTGGCCCGCCACGCCTTCTCGTCCAGCGTCGGCACGGACACGTTGGCGGTGAACCCGGCGGTCCGCGCCAGCTCCTTCATCAGCTCGATGTCGCGCAGCATCAGCGGCGACTTGGTCAGCAGCGAGCACGGCGTGCCGGACTCCAGCAGCGCCCGCCACACCTCCGGCATGAGCTTGTAGCGCCCCTCCACCCACTGGTAGGGGTCGGTGTTCGTCCCCAGCGCCACGTGCTCGCGCTTCCACGACGGCCGCGCCAGCTCGGCCCGCAGCACCTCGGGAAGGTTGACCTTGACCACGATCTCCTTCTCGAAGTCCCGCCCCGCGTCGAAGTCCAGGAACGTGTGGGTGGGGCGAGCGAAGCAGTTGTGACTGACCACGCCGTCGGCGATGAAGTCGCCGGTGCCGGTGGTGATGTCGTACATCTCGACCTTCCGGCCGAGCGGCTCGACGGCCGCTACGCCCAGCGGCGCGTCGCTCTTGATGGCCCGGCCCTCGATGTCGCGCTTGCGCGCGATGGCGGGGTCCACGGAGTGGAAGAAGCGCATGTGCGCGGGCAGGCCGCCGAGGACGCGGACGTTGCAAAGGCCGTTCTCGTGCCCGGTCCGCTCGAGCGCCGACGCGACGCCGATGCGGCGCAGGCACCACGTGGTCCAGTCGAGGATCTCGGGGTCGGTGTTCGAGATGCGCAGGATCCCGCGGCTGTAGCAGCCCTCGGCGTCGAAGATCCCGGCCAGGAACCCCCGGCACCAGTCGTCTCCGACCCGTCCCGGCCAGCGGATCGCCTCGCGCACCGCGTCGACGCGATCGCGGGCCGAGGTGCGGATCGCGCGCACCTCGCGGTGAGGACCGGCCGCGGCCGAGAAAAGGAACTCGTCGGTGCCGATCCCGATGCGGCCGAGGTAGTCCCGGGTCCGGCGCAGCGCCTCTATGTCCGCCAGGGCCAGCCGGAAGCGGTGAACGTCGCCGTGCGCGCGGCCGGCGCGCTCGTAGGAGTAGGAGCCCACGTGTCCGTCCCCGCGGATGACGCCGCACAGGTAGCCGCGCCGGTACTCCTCGGAGTCCGGGGGACCCGGCGCGAACCCTCCGAAGCCCATGAGCTTGTCGTTGGTGGTGAGGTGGGCCCGGCGGCCCGCGCCCTGCTCGGTGCCCGTCACGTATTTCCACCCGCGCGCCGTGAGGAAGCGATGGTCGCCGCTGGCCACCAGCTCGGTGCCGTCCTCCAGCACCACGCGGAAGCCCTCGTTGCGCGTCTCCCAGTGGGCCAGGACCTGGGTCTCGCGATACCGGCGGTACGCCCCCTCGCGGACGGTCCCGTAGATGGCGTCCCCCACCCTCAGGTCGGCGATCGGACGGGTGCGGCCGTCGCGCAGGAGCACCGGGGTAGCGCCCGATACGCAATAGGAGCAAGCATGGCTGCAACCTCGATATGGATTGATCGTCCAGCGGAAGAACATGCGGGACTGCGGGGGCACCTTGTTGAGCGCCGACTTCGCGTGGACCTCGTAGAAACGGGTGTCCAGGGCCTCGGGGGCGTCGAAGCGGCGGACGACCGCGGGGTCCCTGTAGCCCGGGAGGGTCTGGGCCTGTTCGGCGTCCACGAGCAGGTTCGACCAGCGCACGAACACATGTTCGCATACCCCGCGGACGCGCCTGGAGAATTAGAAAGGCGGCCCTCGTCCTCAGGCCGCCTTTCCGCCCTCCTTGGCTGTTGCGATCAGTATGCGGCGGGGGCGGGTGCGCTGGCAATCGAACGTTCGTCCGCAGTCGCGCCTGCGAGCGTCTGGCTGGTGGCGGACTCGATCCGCACGTCGACCAGCTCCCCGGGGGCCGCGTGGCCGGCGAAGTTCACGACCTTGTTGTGGCGCGTGCGGCCGCGCAGGCGCGACGGATCGGTGCGCGACGGGCCCTCGACCAGGACCTCGAGCTCGCGCCCCACGAAGCGCTGCGCGCGCTCGCGGGCGCGGCGCTGGACGACCTCGACCAGGCGCTCCATGCGCTCGACCGCCACCTCGTGCGGGATCCGGCCGTCGAGCGCGGCCGCCTCGGTCCCGCGCCGCGGGGAGTAGACGAACGTGAACGCCCCGTCGAAGCCGACCTCGTCCATGACCTCGAGCGTCTCGCGGAAGTCCGCCTCGGTCTCCCCCGGGAAGCCGACGATCACGTCGGTGGTCAGCGCGACGTCGGGGACGTGGGAGCGGATCATCGCCACGCGGTCCAGGAAGCGCTCGCGCGTGTAGGTGCGCCGCATCGCCTTGAGGATCCGCGACGACCCCGCCTGCAGCGGGAGGTGGATGTGCTCGCACACCGACTCGCACTCGGCGTGCGCGCGGGCCACGTCCTCCCCGATGTACTGGGGATGCGGGCTGGTGTAGCGGATGCGGTCCACCCCGTCGACGGCGTCGACGGCGCGCAGCAGCTCGGCGAAGCCGGCGCGCGACGCCGCCGGCAGGTCGCGGCCGTAGGAGTTGACGTTCTGGCCCAGCAGCGTGACCTCGCGCACGCCCTCCGACGCCATCCGCTCGACCTCGGCCAGCAGCTCGCCCGCCGGCCGCGACACCTCGTGGCCGCGGGTGGACGGGACGATGCAGTACGAGCAGCGCATCCGACAGCCCACGGAGATCTGCAGCCAGGCCTGGAAGTCGCGGGCCCGCTTCTCGGGCAGGTGCCCGGTGAAGCCCTCGAACTCGAAGTAGCCCTGGGCGGTCAGCGAGTCCGAGGTCAGGAACTCGGCCAGCTTGTGGACCTGGCCGGGGCCGAAGGCGACGTCGACGAAGGGGAAGCGCCGGAACACCTCGTCCTTGACCGACTGGGCCCAGCAGCCGCCGACGCCGATCACCGTCTCGGGGCGCCGGCGCTTGACCGCGCGCGCCTCCTGGAGGTGGGCGACGAAGCGCTCGTCGGCCTTCTCGCGGATCGAGCACGTGTTGAACAGGATGAGGTCGGCCTCGCTGCGCTCCGGGCGCTCCGCGTAGCCCAGCGACTCCAGCATCCCCTTCATCCGCTCGGAGTCGTGCTCGTTCATCTGGCACCCGAAGGTGGTGACGTGGTAGCCGGGCATGTCCCTCAGCGAGCGTAGTCGGTCGCCCGCGACTCGCGGACAACGGTGACCTTGATCTGGCCCGGGTACTCCAGCTCCTGCTCGATCTCGCGGGCGATCTCGTGGGACAGCAGGACGGTGCCGTCGTCGTCCAGCGCGCCCGGCTCGACCATCACGCGGATCTCGCGGCCCGCCTGCATGGCGTAGACCTTCTCCACGCCGTCGTGGCGCTCGGCGATCGCCTCGAGGTCGCGCAGGCGCTTGACGTAGTGCTCCAGCGACTCGCCCCGCGCGCCGGGACGCCCGCCCGACACCGCGTCGGCCGCCTGGACGATCACCGCCTCGACCGTTTGGGGCTCGACCTCGTTGTGGTGGGCCTCCATGGCATGGGCCACCGCCTCGGACTCGCCGTGCTTGCGGACCAAGTCGCCGCCGACCAGGGCGTGGGGCCCCTCGACCTCGTGGGACACGGCCTTGCCGATGTCGTGCCGCAGCGCGGCGCGGCGGGCCGTCTTGACCGACGCGCCCAGCTCCGAGGCCATCATCGCCGCGAGCTGAGAGCACTCGACGACGTGGGCCAGGACGTTCTGGCCGTAGGACGTGCGGAAGCGCAGGCGCCCCAGCAGGCGGACCAGCTCGGGGGCCACGCCGTCGACCCGGGCGTCGAGGATCGCCTGCTCGCCCAGCTGCGCCATGTGGTCCTCCAGCTCGGCCTGGGCCTGGAAGAACGTCTCCTCGATCCGGGCCGGGTGGATGCGCCCGTCGGCCAGCAGCTTCTCCAGCGTCATGCGCGCGACCTCGCGGCGGACCCCGTCGAAGCCCGAGAGCACGACCGCGTGCGGGGTGTCGTCGACGATGAAGTCGACGCCGGTGACGCTCTCCAGGGCGCGGATGTTGCGGCCCTCGCGGCCGATGATCCGGCCCTTCATGTCGTCGCTGGGCAGCTGGACGACGGAGACCGTCGTCTCGGCGGCGTGCCCGGCCGCGATGCGGCCCATGCAGACGGAGAGGATGTTGCGCGCGCGGCGGCCGGCGTCGCGCTTGGTCTCCTCCTCGACCTGGCGCAGGACGCGTGCGGCGTCGTGGCGAGCCATGTCCTCGACCTCCTTGAGCAGGATCTGCTTGGCCTGGGCGGCGGACAGCCCGGCCAGGCGCTCGAGCTCGCGGACGTGCTCGCGCTTGCGCTCGTCGAGGAGCTCGCGCTGGTGGTCGAGCTCGCGGGCGCGGTCCTCGAGGCTGCGCTCGCGCCGGGCGAGGTCGGCCAGCTTGACGTCGACCGCCTCCTCCTTGGAGATCGTGCGCTCCTCGGTGCGGGCGATCTCGGCCCGGCGCTCGAGCAGCTCGCGCCCGACCTCGCCCGCGGTGGCCGCCCGGGGCGTGTCGGCGGACGGGCCAGCGGGCGGTGACGTCGCCGACGCCGGCGTGCGGAACAGCAGGGCGGCCACGATCAGCCCCCCGGCCAGGAGCGCTGCCGCGATCACGATTGCCATTGCAGTTCCTCTCCGCGCACGGAGCTGGAAACCGCGAGCGGCCCGCCGGCCGCTGCCCAGGTTGTCGGCTAGCGAAGTTCGGGGGTCGTGGTGGTCGGTGCCTTCAACGCTGGAGGTTCAAGCTCGGAAATGCGTCTTTTGCTGGTGTTTTCACGCCCGTACGGGCCGTGTGACTCAAGTCACGAGATCGTAGTACCAGCAGGCGGGGGTCGCAACCGATCAGCCGGGGCGTGCCAGCGCTCTTATCGCGTCGTGGGCGAGCTCGAGGTCGTAGCCGCGGCGGACGAGGAGGCCGAGGGCCCGGTTGCGGGCGCGATCGTCCTCCGGGGGCTCGGGGAAGCGGCGGCGCAGGAGCTCGACGGCGGCGTCGAGCTCGGCCTCCGGGGGCTGGGTGGACACGGCGACGACGACGATCTCGGGGGCGACGCCGACGGATAGCAGGCGCTGCTCGATGCGCTCGGTGCCCCAGGAGTCCAGCGTGCGGCGGTCCTCGGCGAAGCGGCGGGCGTAGCGGGCGTCGTCGACGTAGCCCTGGCGCTCCAGCTCGGCCAGCGCCGAGCCCGCGGTGGCCGGGTCGACGCCCCGGGCCTCCAGGTGGCGGCGCACCTCCATCTCGGTGCGGTCGCGCTTGGCCAGGTGGCGATACGCCAGGTCCAGCGCCTGCTGGAGCCGATCCATGGCCAGACCCTCCTAGGCGGCCTTCTCGACCTCCTGCTTTTCCACCTCGGGCGCGTCCTCGACCGGCGCCAGCGGCGGCGGAGCGTCGCGCTCGATGCCCAGGGCGGCGTAGATCTTGTCCTCGATCTCGCGCGCGACCTCGGGGTTCTCGACCAGGTAGGCCTTGGCGTTGTTGCGGCCCTGGCCGATGCGCTCGTTGCCGTAGGAGAAGAACGAGCCCGACTTGGAGATCAGGTCGTGCTCCAGCCCCAGGTCGAGGATGCAGCCGGCCGACGAGATCCCCTTGCCGAACTCGATGTCGAACTCGGCGATCCGGAACGGCGCGGCGACCTTGTTCTTGACCACCTTGACCTTGACCCGGTTCCCCACGGCCTCGGTGCCGTCCTTGAGGGTCTCGATGCGCCGGATGTCCAGGCGCTGGGAGGCGTAGAACTTCAGCGCGCGGCCACCCGGCTGGGTCTCGGGCGAGCCGAACATGACGCCGACCTTCTCGCGAATCTGGTTGGTGAAGATGCACAGGGTCTGCGTGCGGTTGAGGTTGCCCGCGAGCTTGCGCATGGCCTGGGACATCATCCGCGCCTGCAGGCCGACCGTCTGGTCGCCCATCTGCCCCTCCAGCTCGGCCCGCGGCGTCAGCGCGGCGACCGAGTCGACGGCCACGACGTCCAGCGCGCCCGAGCGCACGAGCATGTCGGCGATCTCCAGCGCCTGCTCGCCGTGGTCGGGCTGGGAGACGAGCAGCTCGTCGATGTCGATCCCGATCTCCTTGGCGTACAGCGGGTCCATCGCGTGCTCGGCGTCGATGAACGCGCACACGCCGCCGAGCTTCTGGGCCTCGGCGATGATGTGGTAGATCAGCGTCGTCTTGCCCGAGGACTCCGGCCCGAAGACCTCGACGATGCGCCCGCGCGGGACGCCCCCGATCCCCAGGCACAGGTCCAGCGACAGCGCCCCCGTGGGGATGGCCTCCACCTGGACCCGGGCGCCCTCGTCGCCCATGCGCATGATGGACCCCTGGCCGAATTCCTTGTCGATCTGCTGGAGCGCGCCGTTGAGGGCGGTCTCGCGCGCCTGGCTGCCTGAGGTCTTGTTGTCCTGAAGTGGCATGGGAGCTCCTGTGGCTAAGTCGTCGGAGCCGCAATCTACGAGTGAGGACGGACGGAACGGAACACGTGTTCGTAACAAAAGTCCGACGGTTGCCGCTAGATTGCGACGCGGCCGTCGTTTACAGTGCTTGATGGCAGGGGTCGCCGCGGCAGGGATGTCGGCGCCCTTGGGAGCGGGTTGCACAAGGGAAGACGGAGAGGCATGACGCCACGTGTGGTAATCGAGCCGGCTCGGCTCGCCGGATCGTCGCTTATGCGATGTCAGACGGACGAGCGTCTGGTGGACCTCGTCCGCGCGGGCAACGCCCGCGCCTTCGAGGCCATCGTGGACCGCTACCGGCGGCCCATGGTCCGCTACTGCTCGCGCCTGCTGCCCGCGGCGCGCGCCGAGGACGCGGTCCAGCAGACCTTCATGAACGCCTTCGCGGCGCTGCACCGCAGCGACGCCCGCATCGAGCTGCGCCCGTGGCTGTACCGGATCGCCCACAACGCCGCGCTCAACGCCCTGCGCGAGAGCGGCTGGGCGCACGAGGCGATCGAGGCCGCGGCCCATCGCGCGGCGGCCGAGAGCGCGCACGACACGGCCGAGCGGCGCGCCAACCTGCGCTCGGTGCTCTCGGCGGTCCAGGGCCTGCCCGAGCGCCAGCGCGACGCGATGATCCTGCGCGAGCTCGAGGGACGCACGTACGACCAGATCGCGATCGAGCTGGACGCGACCGGCGGCGCCGTGCGCCAGCTGCTCAACCGCGCTCGGCACACGCTGCGCGCCGCCGCCACCGCGCTCACGCCGGCCGGCCTGCTGACGCGCCTGCCCTGGGCCCAGAGCGCGCCGGTGCTGGACCGGGTGACCGAGGTCGCGGCCCACGACGGGCTGCGCGTGGGCGCGGCGCGGCTGGGCGGCGCGCTGGTGGCGAGCGTCGCCGTGGCCGCGGGGCTGTCCGAGGGAGCCGACCAGCTGCCGCGCGTGATGAGGGACCTCTCCGGCCCCACCCCGTCCGTGCGCGCCACGCTTCCCGGCGGATCGGGGGCCACCTCGAGCCGGGCGCCCGCGGGCGCCGGCGTGGTGCGCCTCCCGCGCTCCGGGTCGGACGCGCCGCGGCTGACCTTGCGTCCACCCCGGCCCGCGCCCCGCCCGGCGGCCACGGAGCCGGTCGCCGTCCCCACGCCGCCCGACACCGCGGGGTCGTTTGCGCCGCGCGCCGTGCCCGCGTCCGCGCCGCCGTCCGCCCCCGCACCGCCGCCCCGC
>DATLOP010000181.1:0-4918 GCA_035536255.1 Solirubrobacteraceae bacterium | reverse complement strand
GACGTCGCGCTCGTCGTAGGGCTGGGGCTCGGTCTCGGCCGGGGGCGCGGCCTGCACGGCGGCGGCCAGCGCCTCGGTCCCGCCCTCCATCTCCAGGTCCATGCGGATCTTGAACAGCTTGAGCGTGGGCAGCTGGCGGATCGACTCGGCGCCGGTCTCGCGCCGCAGCACGTCGAGCGTCCCCTGCAGGCCCAGCGGCGAGTCGGGCTCGGTGGCGATCGTGAACCACAGGTTGAACTCGTGGTCGCGCAGGTAGTTGTGCGAGACGCCGGGGTGGGCGTTGACCACCTCGGCCGCGCGGTGGGGGAACTCCGGGTCGATCTTGGCCGCCACGAGCATCGACTGGTAGCCCAGGGCGCGGGTGTCGTAGATCGGCGTGATCTCGCGGATGATCCGCTCGTCGACCAGCCGCCGGACGCGGGCCAGCGTCTCCTCCTCGGTCAGCCCGGCCTCGCGGGCCACCCCCTCGTAGGGGCGCGGCACCAGGGCGAAGCTGCCCTGCATCAAGTTCAGCAGCCGCCGGTCGAGGTCGTCGAGCGGGACGGCCGCGCCGTCGCGGCGACTGCGCACCTTCGCGGTCACGCCAGCCATTCCGCCGCCTCGCGCGCGTGGTACGTGAAGATCAGGTCGGCGCCGGCGCGGCGGATGCCCAGCAGCGCCTCGAGGACCGCGGCGCGCTCGTCCAGCCACCCGTTGGCCGCCGCCGCCTTGACCATGGCGTACTCGCCGCTCACGTTGTAGGCGGCGACGGGGACGTTCGTGGCCTCGCGCACGGCGCGGATCACGTCGAGGTAGGGCAGCGCCGGCTTGACCATGACCACGTCGGCGCCCTCCTCCACGTCGAGCAGGGCCTCGCGCACCGCCTCGCGAGCGTTGCCGGGGTCCATCTGGTAGGCGCGGCGGTCGCCGAAGGCGGGCGTGGAGTCGGCGGCCTCGCGGAACGGCCCGTAGAAGGCGGAGGCGAACTTGGCCGAGTAGGCGACGATCGGCGTGTCGGTCAGGTCCTCGTCGTCCAGGGCGGCGCGGATCGACCCGACGCGCCCGTCCATCATGTCGCTCGGCGCCACCGCGTCGGCGCCCGCGCGGGCCTGGGAGACCGCCGTGCGGGCGAGCAGCTCGAGGGACGCGTCGTTGTCCACCGCGCCCTCCGGGGTGACGCGCCCGCAGTGCCCGTGCGTCGTGTACTCGCACAGGCACACGTCGGTCATGACCAGCAGGTCGGGGTGGGCCTCCTTGAGCGCGCGCGTGGCCAGCTGCACGACGCCCTCGTCGTCCCACGCGCTCGAGCCGTCGTCGTCCTTGGCCGCCGGGATCCCGAACAGCAGCACCCCCGGTACGCCGGCCGCGTGCAGGGCCCCCGCCTCCTCCACCGCGTGGTTGATCGACAGCCGGTCGACGCCGGGCATGGCCTCGATCGGCGTGCGCCGGTCGAGCCCGTGCTCGACGAACAGGGGCTGGATCAGGTGGCGCGGCGTCAGCTCGGTCTCGCGGACGAGGTCGCGCAGCACCCCGGTCCGCCGCAGGCGCCGCAGGCGCGTCTGGGGAAAGGCCATCGCTTCGAGGATACCTGTGGCTAGGCGAAGCGCCGCAGGGCCAGGCGCGCGATGGCCAGGAAGGCGACCGTCAGGGCGGCCAGGTGGGCCAGGGGCTCGAGCAGGCTCTCACCGGTGTCGTTGAGCGCCGTGTCCATCGCGGCGAGCGCGGGGTCGAACGGGAACAGCGCGGAGACGATGCGCACGACGTCGTACACGCCGCTGGACACGGCGCCGCTCGGCACGAGCGCGAGGAAGGCGATCGGCAGCGACAGCAGGAACGCGAGCAGCGAGGCCGCCCGCACCTCCCGGGCCAGGCCGCCGATGGCCACGCCGAGCGCGCCGAAGCCGGCGGCGGCGAAGGCCAGCGCCAGCAGCCACAGCGGGAAGCGGCTCCAGTCCAGCGTCACGAACAGCCCGATCCCGCACGTCATCGCCACCGCCACGACCCACGCGCACAGCGCGGCCAGCCCCACCTTCTCGGTCAGCAGCCCCAGCCGGGACACCAGCCCCCGCACCAGCCGCGAGAAGGCGTGCTCCTCGCGCTCCAGCGCCAGCATCCCGCTGGCCAGCAGGACGGTCACGAACATCAGCGACACCGTGACCGCGATGGCCACGGCGAACGAGTCCAGGGGCGTGCGCTTGCCCTGCAACGGCGTGCGCTTCACCTTCACCGGCTGCGACACGGTCCCCACCACGTCGGTGGCCAAATTCAGGTTGGCCACGGCCAGCGACGCGAAGCGCTCGACGCGGCGCAGGTCGCGGCGCTCGGGCGAGGCCGGCGGCAGCGTGCGCAGCGCGGCCTGGATGATCGCCTGCGTCTTGCGCAGCCCGAGGATGTTCAGCGTGCGCCCGAACAGGTTGAACTCGCCCCCCTCGAGCAGCAGGCGGATGTCCTTGACCGCGATCTCGCGCAGCTTGGCGGCCAGCGCGGCGTTGGCGTCGGCCAGGCGGGAGTTGATGATCTGCTCGACGTAGCGGCCCTTGACCGGATCCTCGTTGTTGTAGATCACCTCGACCTCGGCGCTCTGCAGGCCGGTGGCCAGGCGCTGCGTGATGTTGGCCGGGACGATCAGCGCGCCCAGCGCCTCGCCGTCGCGCACCTTCTGGACGGCCTCGGCGCGCGTGCGCACCCGGATCGGCTCCACCGACTGGAAGAGCTGGCTGGCGTAGCGCGACGCGTCGATCTTCGTCCCTCCGAGCTCGAACGTGCTCGCGGTGGGCGGGACCTGGTTGACGAAGGCCACCCGCGGCTTGTCCGGCCCGCGCGACAGCGCGAGGCCGATGAGCAGCGCGATCACGATCGGGTAGATCACGAGCAGCCCGACGAGCAGCGGGGACCGGCGCAGGATCTGGAGGTCCTTGAGCAGCAGCCAGCGCATCAGTGGTCCCTCAGTGGCCCCGCTCGTGGAGGAAGCGCACGAAGGCGGCCTCGAAGTCCACGCCCGACGCGCGCGACTCGGCCTCCAGCTCGCGCGGCGTGCCGGTGAAGATCAGCTCCCCGTCGGCCAGGACCAGCACCCGGTCGGCGTAGCGCTCGGCCTCCTGGACGATGTGGGTGGAGTACACGATGCTCGTCCCGCGCTCGGTCAGGCCGCCGACGAACTCCCACAGGCGCTCGCGCTGGCGCGGGTCCAGCGCCGTCGAGGGCTCGTCGAGCAGCAGCACGGCCGGGTCGGCGAGCAGCCCGATGGCGATGTTCACGCGCTGGCGGTTGCCGCCCGACAGCGTCCCCACCTCGTCGTGGGCGCGCTCGCGCAGGCCGGCCTGCTCGAGCATCCGGGCCACCGCCGCGGCCGGGTCGGCCACGCGCTCCAGGCGCGCGAACAGGCGCAGGTTCTCCTCCACCGACAGCTTGGAGTACAGCGCCGGCTGCTGGGGGACCCAGCCCACGCCCCCCGGCGGCAGCTCGACGGCGCCCGCGTCGGGCGCCTGGATCCCGGCCAGGATCGACAGCAGCGTGGTCTTGCCCGCGCCGTTGGGGCCGATGATCGCCACCAGCTCCCCGGCGCCCACGGAGAACTCCACGCCGCGCAGCGCGACGCGGTCGCCGAAGCGCCGGGTCAGCCCGCGGGCGCTCAGCGCGGAGCCGGGAGCGGCGGTGCGGGCGGGCGCGGCCATCCCGAGTGAGGCTAGCTGGGGCGTGGGCTCGGGGGCCCCGGCGGCTCGCGCGCGGCGGCGTCCGAGGCCGACATCGTCCCCCAGGGCTCCAGCACGAGATGGCGGCGCAGGTAGACGAGCGTCTCGCGGCCCACCGCGGCCAGCGGCAGCGCGACCAGCGCGCCCAGGATCCCGTACAGCTCCCCGCCGATCAGCAGGGCGAAGATGACCAGCAGCGGGTTGATGCGCAGCGAGTGGCCGAACACCTGCGGGGCCACGACGTGGCCCTCGAGCTGCTGGAGCGCGACGAAGGTGATCGTCACCCACACCGCGGTCAGCGGGTCGTCGAACAGCGCGACCAGGATCGGCGGCAGCGCCCCCAGGACCGGCCCGATGTAGGGGACCAGCTCCATGATCCCGAAGAAGATCCCGAAGAACAGCGAGTAGTCGTTGCCGTCCGGGAACACCCCGGTGACGCCGAGGATCCACATCGCGACGCCGGCGCTCGCGCCCATGATCAGCGAGAACAGCGCCTGCCCGCGGACGTAGGAGAACACGGCCCGCTGCACGCGGCGGGAGAAGTCGTCCTCGGGCGTGCCGTCGCCGGCGGGCATGGCCGAGCGCACGACGCGGCCGATCCGCTCCGCGTAGAGCAGCATGTAGATCGAGATCACGACGACCAGGATCAGACCGAATCCCGTCTCGACCAGGCGCGTGAGGAGGTCCTGGCCGAAGGTCACCAGGTCGCCGGACTGGTTGAGCACGTTGCGCTGCAGCGTGGAGAGCGCGGGCTCGCCCTGGGCCTTGATCTCGACGTCGATCCCCTGGTCGTCGAACCATTCCTGCATGTCGGCCAGCGAGGCGTTGGCCGAGTCGATCAGGTTGGGCACGTCGCGCTGGAGCTTCTGCACCTGGTCGACCACCGGGTTGGCGAGCAGGGCGCCCGCCCCCGCCAGCACGAGCACGAAGCCGACGTAGACTGCCGCCACGGCCGCCCCCCGGGGCAGTCGCACCCCCCGCGACCCGAGCGGACGCTCGAGCCGCTTGACCACCGGGTTGAGGATCAAGGCGATGACCGAGGCGACGAGGAAGACCAGCACGGCCGTGTCCGCGGCGCGGGCCAGCGCGTACAGCGCGAGCAGCCCGAGCGAGAGCGCCACCGCCTGGATCCAGCGCGGCACCACCACCTTCGCGGCCGGGGTCGTCGCTTCGCTCACCTGGCGCCGTGTTTCGCCGCGCGGCGGGGGATACCTCGCATGAGGCTGCTGTTCGTGGGCGACGTGGTG
>DATLOP010000180.1:0-2098 GCA_035536255.1 Solirubrobacteraceae bacterium | reverse complement strand
CGGCACGGCCTCGGCGGCGGCGTCCGGCACGGCCGGCGCCGTGCTCGCGGCGGCGGGCGCCTCGGGCGGCGGGGTCGAGCCGGCCTGCTGGCGCGCGTTGAAGTCCTTCTGCTTCTCGTCGAGCTTGTCCTGCGCCTGCTTGGCGGCGTCCTTGGCCTTGTCGAGGATGCCGCCCTCCTTCTGGGCGTTCTGCGCCGCCTGCTTGGCCTTGTCGAGGAATCCCATCTGCTCTCTCCTGCGGGTTCGGGAAGGGGCGCCCGAGGCTACAGCAGATGCTCGAGGCCCACGAGGGGCGACTCGGGCAGCTCGCCGACCCGGCGGACGGCGAGCAGGACGCCGGGCATGAACGACTCGCGGTCGATCGAGTCATGGCGGATCGTCAGCGTCTGGCCGACGTCGCCCAGGATGACCTCCTGGTGGGCCACGAGGCCCGGCAGGCGCACGGAGTGGATCGGGACCTCGCCCTCCATCAGCTCGGCGGTGCGGGCGGCCGTCCCGCTGGGCGCGTCGAGCTTGCGGTCGTGGTGCAGCTCGACGATCTCGGCCTTCTCCATGTGCCGCGACGCCTCGGCGGCGAAGCGCATCATCAGCACGGCGCCGATGGCGAAGTTGGGCGCCACGAAGACGTTGGCGCCGTCCAGCCCGCGCAGGTCGTCGAGGTCGAACCCGGTGGTGCCCACGACCACGTGGACGCCCGCGGCCACGGCGGCCCGGGCGTTGGGGACGATCTGGTCGGGCTGGGTGAAGTCGACGAGCACGTCGGCCCCGTCGAGCACGCCGGACACCGGGGTGTCGAGCTTGGGGTCCGCGCGCCCGCTCAGCTCCATGTCGTCCGCGCCCTCCACGGCGCCGCACACCGCCTCCCCCATCCGCCCGGCCGCGCCGGCCACCGCGACCCGGATCATGCCGGGGCGGCCAGCGAGGCGGACACGGGCTCCAGGGCGGCGCGGAACGGCTCCTCGTCGGGGCCGATCCCGGCGGCCGACATGCGCGCCGGGTCCAGCAGCTCGCCGGCCAGCTCGGCCAGGTCGTCGAGGGTGATCGCGTCGATGCGGGCGATCAGCTCGTCCACCGTGAGCAGGGGCACGCCGGTGAGGACCGAGGCGCCGAGGCGGTTCATCCGCGCCGTGGTCGACTCCAGGGACAGGACCAGACGGCCCTTGACGTTCTCCTTGGAGCGCTCCAGCTCGGCGCCGGTGGCCGGCTCGGCGCGCAGGCGCGCCAGCTCGGCGCCCACCACCTCCATGGCGGCGGACAGGTTCTCGCCGCGCGTGCCCAGGTAGATGCCGAACTGGCCCGTGCGCGCGTACTGGGCGGCGAACGAGTACACGCTGTAGGCCAGGCCGCGGCGCTCGCGCACCTCCTGGAACAGCCGCGACGACGACGTCCCGCCGATCACGTTGTCCAGCACGCGCAGGGCGAAGCGCCGCTCGTCGTCGCGCGCGATGCCCGGCGCGCCCAGGCAGACGTGGTACTGCTCGGTGTCCTTGGCCTCGAAGCGCACGCGGGCGTGGTGCTCGGGGACGGACTCGTCCACCGCGTGGGGCCGCGGACCGGACGGGGGCATCCAGCGCGCCACCGCATCGACCAGCGCGTCGTGCTCCACCGACCCGGCGGCGGCCACGACGACGTTGGCCGGCACGTAGCGCGCGCGGTGGAAGGCCCGGATCTCTGGCAGCGGGGTCCCGGCCACGACCTCGGCCCGGCCGATGATCGCCCGGCCCAGCGGGTGCTCGCCGAAGATCGCCTCGCCCAGGACGTCGAACACCTTGTCCTGGGGATCGTCCTCGTACATCGCGATCTCCTCCAGGACGACCTCGCGCTCGGTGTCGGCCTCCTCGAAGGCGGGGCGCCACACCATGTCGCTCATGACCTCCAGCGCGCGCGGGAGGTGACGGTCCAGCACGCGGGAGTACACCGAGGTCGTCTCCTTGCCCGTGCCCGCGTTCAGCTCGGCCCCCATCCCGTCGAAGATCTGGTCGATCTCCGTCGAGCCGAAGCGCTCGGAGCCCCGGAACAGCAGGTGCTCCAGCAGGTGTGACAGGCCGGCCTGCGCGTCGGACTCCGCGCACGAGCCGGTGCCGACCCAGAACCCGAG
>DATLOP010000179.1:0-2292 GCA_035536255.1 Solirubrobacteraceae bacterium | reverse complement strand
TGCTCGCCGATCCCGATCAGCTTGACCGGGATGCCCAGCTCGCGGGCGATGGCCAGGGCGATCCCGCCCTTGGCCGTCCCGTCGAGCTTGGTCAGGACGATCCCGGTGACCGGGACGGCCTGCGAGTACAGGCGGGCCTGGCGCAGGCCGTTCTGGCCGGTGGTGGCGTCGACCGTGAGCAGGGTCTCGTGCGGGGCGCCGGGGAGGAGCTTGGCGATCACGCGGCCCACCTTGGCCAGCTCGGCCATCAGCTCGTCCTGGGTGTGCAGGCGCCCGGCCGTGTCCACGATGACGACGTCGGCCGCGCGCTCGACGCCCGCCTTGACGGCGTCGTAGGCCACGGCCCCCGGGTCGGCGTCGGGGGCGCCGCGCACGAAGTCGCAGTCCGCGCGCCGGGCCCACTCCTCCAGCTGCTCGACCGCGGCGGCGCGGAAGGTGTCCCCGGCGCCGATCAGAACCCGCTTGCCCAGCGTCCGGCGCAGGTGCCAGGCCAGCTTTCCGATGCTCGTGGTCTTGCCGGTGCCGTTGACGCCCACGGTGAGGATGACCGTGGGAGCGTGGCGCAGGTCGATGCGGGCGTCGTCGCCCTCCTGCGGCCGGGCCTCCGCGGCCAGCAGCTCGGTCAGGCGCCCGATCAGCGCGTCGCCCTCCAGCCCGTCGCTCTCGGCCTCGCGCTCCAGGCGCTCGACCACGTCGGCGGTGGTGCGGGCGCCGACGTCGGCGTAGATCAGCGCCTCCTCCAGGCGCTCCCAGCCCTCGGCGTCCACCGGCCCGGCCAGCAGCGTGGCCTGGACCTCCTCGGCCAGCGCGGCCCGCGTCTTGCCCAGGTTCTCGCGCAGGCGGCGGAAGAAGCCGCCGCGCTCCGCCTCGGGCTCGGGCTCGGCCGGTGCCTCGGCCGGGGTGTCGCCGCCGGTGATGAAGAGGTCGTGCCAGTCGCGCGCCATCAGGCGGCGGCCGCGTCCTGCGGGAGCTTGCGCGAGATGACGCGGCTGATGCCGTCGTCGCCCATCGAGACGCCGTAGAGCGTGTCCGCCGCCTCCATCGTGCGCTTCTGGTGGGTGACGACGATGAACTGGGCGCGGCCGGCGTGGCGACGCAGGAGCGTGGGGAAGCGGTCGATGTTGAGGTCGTCGAGCGC
The DNA here is from genome assembly GCA_035536255.1 of Solirubrobacteraceae bacterium. Lineage (GTDB taxonomy): Bacteria > Actinomycetota > Thermoleophilia > Solirubrobacterales > Solirubrobacteraceae > AC-38. Next base: position 1,154 of record DATLOP010000179.1, on the reverse strand, counting down.
GGCCTCGACCTCGTCGAGCACGTAGAAGGGACACGGGCGGGCGAGGAAGACGGCGAACAGGAAGGCCAGGGCGGTGAGCGACTTCTCCCCACCCGACAGCAGCGAGAGGCGCTTCATCGCCTTGCCGGCCGGCGTCATCTCGATCTCCACGCCGAAGAGGTCCTCCTCCTCCTCGTCGGGCTCGGGCTCGGTCTCGGTCTCCTCGTCGTCGGCCGGGGGCGCGTCCTGGCCCCCGAGCACGCGCTTGGGGGCGTCGTCCTCCTTGACCAGGCGCAGCTGCCCGCGGCCGCCGGGGAACAGCTGGCCGACCAGCTCCTCGAAGTTCGCCGCCGCGGCCTCGAACGTGGTCTCGAAGGCCTCGCGGATGCGGCGGTCGGTCTCGGAGATCAGCGACTGCAGCTCGCGCAGGGCGGTCTCCAGGTCGGTGCGCTGGGTCTCGAGCTCCTCGACGTGGGCCAGGGCGTCGGCGTACTCGTCCTGGGCCAGCGGGTTGACCGGGCCCAGCTGCTCGCGGCGGCGGGTCAGGCGCTCGATGCGGGCACTCAGCGCCTCGCGCTCCTCGTCGGGCAGCGGCGCCTCCGCGGGCTCGGCGGCCAGCTCGAGCCGGGCGGCCAGGCCGCGCAGCTCCTCCTCGGCCTCGGCGGCCTGGTCGCGCGCCTGCTGGGCCGCCACCTCGGCCGCGGTGACCGCCTCGCCGCGCTCGCGCAGGCGGCCCTGGAGGTCGGCCTCGCGGTGGGCGTGGCCGCGCAGGGTGCCCGCCAGCTCCTCGCCGGAGGCGCGGTCGGCCTGGAGCTCTGAGTCCAGGCGGGCCACGTGCTCGCCCAGCGCCGCCTCCAGCTCCTCCAGCGCGTGGACGACGGTCGCGGCCTCGGGGGCAAGGTTCGTCGTGCGCTCCAGCGCGTCCCGGGTGGCGGCGACGCGCTCGGCGTGCGCCTCGCGGGCGCGCGCCGCCTGCTCGGCCAGCCGCCGCTCGGCGACCAGCGCAGCGGCGACCTCGGCGCGCCGGATCCCGGCGGGTCCCACGTCCGGGGCGGTCCGCCGCTGCTCGATCAGCCACTCGGCCCGGCGGACCTCCTCCGCCGCGACGTCGCGCTCGCGCACGGCGGCGCGCAGCCCGGCGTCGGCCTCCCCGCGCGCCGCGTCGGCCGCGGCGA